>QILH01000233.1 GCA_003233255.1 Gammaproteobacteria bacterium
AACCGCGCGCTCCTCCAGAATAAGTAATCAGCGCACCTTTATCGGTATTACCACTCCCGCCGGTAACCTTACTGACTGGCGATGCAATCTCGGTGTTACGTTTGCTCGGCGTTTCTTGCTGAACGATAGCACTTCCACCTCGGCGCGTTGGATTACGGCGTGTTGCTGACAGGCCTTCTGTGCCGGTTACATGCTCACCGCGATTCCAGTCATCACCGGTAATATTTGTACCTGCATCCATGCCTTCACCCGATATACGTGATGGCTCACGACCATCCTGCCTGGCCACCGTATTTAAAATATTTTCAGCCGGTTTTATAGCAACCGAACTGCCATTAAAGCGGGCTTCTTCCGTACCCGTTACTTTGCCTGTTGCCAAGCCAAACGGGCCGGTAATATTTCCTTGTTCGTAACGACTGCCGGTCACTGCGCTGTGTGTTTCCGTTGTTTGTGCCGCATGATTAGGTGCGGTCATACTGAATTTTCCCCATGGCTGACTATTAATCGACTGCGGAAAATCCGGGCTGTTCGGTTCGGCCGGTGAACCTGGGCATACATCGGCAAGCTGATCAGCACCAACATAAGGCGTTCCCGATACTGGCTCACAACGACCCTTCTGGTTTCCTGTCGTGGTACTGTCGATACCTGGCTGTAGACCCGTCCTCATTGCGCCACTGGTGTAACGTTGCCGACGGGTACGAGCTGAAGCGATGGCAGCCGCATCACTATTACAACGCGCTTCCAATTGATCAGCACCTGCATACGGTGTACCGGTTACGGCTTTACAGGTACCCGGCTCATTACCGGTTACATTGTCATTTCTGTCGGTCAGCGTGCCGGTAACCTGTTTATCATTTACCGTTTTGGAAATGCCAACTTTATAATCTGATGGCGAAGGTGCCTTGTCGCAAAATTCCTTGTATTGTTCCTGGCTGGTGTATTCATCACCCGTTACATTACGGCAGCTACCTGGTTCATCACCCGTAACATGTCCGCTGCGACCCAACATAGTACCGCTTACTCGGCCACCCGCTAAAGTTTCACTCACACCCACTTTAACCGGTGCCTGAGTACTACTGGCAACACGAGAATTGCGTTGCGTATACGGTGTTCCGGTCAACACACGGTTTTGACCATTTTCATTTCCCGTTATAGAAGATGTCCTGTCATTTTTGTTAAGCGTGCGCGAACTGCCACTGCGCATCTCAGTACTGGTTAATGTTGATTGTCGTGGCTTCGAACTGGTGCCACAAAACAAATCGGTCTGTTTATCGCTTACATATTCATTACCGGTTACATGCTTACAGGTTCCAGGTTCATTCCCGGTCACTTTTTTACTGCGGCCTAATTCATTGCCACTCACCGAGTTACCGCCTGACGTGGTTGTAAGCTGGACTTTGCTGGGTGTTTTTGTAACATCTTCCTGACAAAATTGACGGAATATGTCGGCACCCAGGTATTCTGTTCCGGTAACCGCACGGCAAGTACTCGGCTCATCACCTGTAACTCGCTCACTTCGGCCTACCATCGTTCCCGTTAGAACCTGGCCATGACTGGTTTCACTGGCACCCACTTTCCAATGTGCGTCTGCAGCGGCAGCGTTAGAATTTTTAGCGGGGCGCATACGACGACAGGATTGATTTTTATCCTGTCCGTTTTTATTTATTTTACCTTTTTGCTTTTTCTGATCACGTACCTGTTGAGCCAGTTCACGGCCCGATAATCCAGGATTACTTGCTCGAGCAGATTGAGCAGCCGTCGGTGCGCTTGCATTGATAGCAGACTTACCTTTTACCGACATAGCCTGACGACGCGCAAGCTGTGCGGCACGAACAGTGCTCTGTTGCGTTCTTGCTTTTCGTATCCCGGGTCGTGACTTAGCTAGCGACGACATTGCCAAAGGGCTATTCGCCTGCATGGCCGTCTTACATTCATCGCGAGTGCCATCGCAGCCACAACCACAGCCTTGCTTGCCTGCTTGTTCAATCGGCTTTTCTGTAGCTGAAGAATCAGCAGACGAAACAGGGTTAGACGGGATTTTATATGTCTCACTCCGGGTCCGATCGCTGGCAATAACCGCAGTTTTACCGCCATCGGCCATAGCTTGTCGTCGTGCTTTTGACGCATCACGGCTTGCCATCGCACTGTCGGTTGATTTTGCAGCCTGCGCGACCGTTGATGACGGAGCCGCTACCGTCTTGCTCATCTGATCAAGACCTGCTTTACCATTGCTATACTGAACGCGTCGCCGCATCATTGCTGTTTCACGTGAACTATTCTGCTTGTATGCAATTTGTGACATGCTCATCTCCGCTACACCTAAATCTACTAAGTCTCTATACCGGGTTACCAATAGTCGTTATCAGCCCAGCCTGGTTTTTCTTAACGCCCTTCGTATGCAACAAAAGCAGCTCCCTGGCATTGTGTATAATTGTCATAGCCGATAACCCTGATGTGATGATCGGGATAAGCACGTCGGCATGCTTCCATTTCTTCTATGACGGTTGCCAGATGGGTTTCACCAAAGAAAGGTAACTTCCACATTGTCCAATAGTGGTTAAATGCTCGACTTGGATGTTCATGCTCAAGTGACGGTGTCCAACCTTGCGCAATGATGTAATTTATTTGTTCATAAATTTCATCTTGTGTAAGTTTAGGTAAAAAACTAAATGTTTCTAACGTATTTAGCGTTTGGTAGTCACCTTTGTCAGTTATATTCGCGGCCATTACTTTTTCCTCTCGGTAAATTAATTGATTAACGTAGTATTATTTTCAACGATGTATTTAACCAATGTCTAATTTATCTACGGTTTCAAATTCAAATTTAATCTCTTTCCATGTTTCCATTGCCATAGCCAACTCAGGACTGTGTCTTGCTGCTTCGGTTAAAATATCGCGACCCTCACGTTCAAGCTCTCGACCTTGATTACGTGCCTTGACGCAGGCTTCTAGTGCAACCCGGTTAGCGGCCGCGCCCGCTGCGTTACCCCAGGGGTGACCTTGTGTACCACCACCAAACTGCAGCACTGAGTCATCGCCAAAAATCGCAAGCAGGGCAGGCATATGCCAAACATGAATGCCGCCTGACGCCACCGCGAATACACCTGGCATTGATCCCCAATCCTGATCGAAAAACACACCGCGGCTACGATCTTCCGGGATAAATGATTCACGTAATTGATCAACAAAACCAAGTGTTGATGCCCGATCGCCTTCAAGCTTACCCACCACCGTACCCGTATGTAGATGGTCACCACCTGACAGGCGTAAACATTTAGCCAGCACACGAAAGTGAATACCGTGTTTAGGATGACGATCGATTACCGCATGCATAGCCCGGTGAATGTGTAATAACACACCATTTTTACGGCACCATTTCGCCAGGCCTGTATTGGCCGTAAAACCGCCGGTGAGGAAGTCATGCATAATAATTGGCATGCCTAATTCTTTGGCAAACTCAGCACGTTCATACATTTGCTCAGGATCCGCCGCGGTGACATTAAGGTAATGACCTTTACGTTCGCCGGTTTCTTCCTGTGCTTTCATAATGGCTTCGGCTACAAATTCAAAACGATTTTGCCAACGCATGAAAGGTTGTGAGTTCACATTCTCATCATCTTTAGTCAGATCCAGACCGCCTCGCAAGCATTCGTATACTGCGCGCCCGTAGTTTTTAGCGGAAAGACCCAGCTTAGGTTTGATCGTTGCACCCAGCATAGGGCGACCGTATTTATTTAATTTATCGCGCTCTACCTGAATACCACTTGGTGGGCCCATGCATGTTTTGATATAGGCAATAGGAAATCGAATATCTTCAAGGCGTAAATGTTTTAAAGCTTTAAATCCGAATACGTTACCGACCAGTGAAGTTAACACATTTACAATCGAACCTTCTTCAAACAGATCCAGCGGATAGGCGATAAAGGCATAAAAGCCTTCTTTATCACCCGGCACATCTTCAATGCGATAACATCGTCCCTTGTAATACTCTAGATCAGTCAGGAGTTCAGACCACACGGTACTCCATGTGCCAGTCGACGATTCTGCCGCCACAGCCGCCGCAACTTCTTCACGAGGAACACCCGGCTGTCCAGTGACTTTAAAACAAGCCAATAAATCTGTATCTAACGGAACATAATCTGGCGTCCAATACTTTTCACGATATTCTTTTACACCCGCTTCATAAGCCTTTTCTGACATGGTCTACTCCTAATTCGTTTATTAGTCTGCAATCGATTCAAACCTAATTGTATTGAATACAAGCATATGTATTACAAGGCATCGAAACAAATCAATATTTTGAAGGTAACCAATAGATGATAATCTATGGTTTGGTATTTCATCTTTGTATACGGTCGCAGCCGGTAATTTTCGGGCCAGAGCAGTTTCCCTTACCTGCCTTTACATTGATGGTGCTTGAACAAAGAATGTGAATCGCAGATATATATTAAAATGTGTGTGATTTTTATCACCGAAGATTTACTAAAAATTTTTATTAGTAAATAAATAACTCCAGTAAAAATATTGAAGCAATAAAAAATCCTGTAAAATAAACTATCGTCGATAATTTTTACGCCTTGCCACGGTATTCTGATAAATACGTTTAAACAAGCTACCAATGGTCTGCCCAGCATGAGTGTGATACGCATTATCCGCCTTTACTTCTGACGTTAGCTTTTTACTCGGGAATATATCGTCAGATTTACAGTAAACCCAGTAAATCATTTTTGTATCCGGCCCAGATTTCTCCGCATTTATGCGTATTTCTTCCTCAGGAAACACCTTATTGCATGCAAGCAGGGCCTCCAATACCACGGATGGGCTGTCGACTGCATATAATATCGTACCCCATTGTTGCCAATGCGCATAACGCGAGGTTACAGAGGGTATGTGTTCTATTCGTATTGCCCAGTCATGAAGCAGATTATCCTTTATCATCTTCTCTATATCGCTAAAACAAGGTGGTGCACAATGTAAAGTTACATAACTTTGTTGTTTCATGTTCCAGTCCTCGATAGCATTTTATTTTCGATATCTAGCAACGAATACAACGGCTTGCGATTACGCCGCATTTTTGTTTACAAGGCTTTTGGTCGGAGCAGTCGCCACACTATGTTTTGCTGCATGCGATAAAGCGCTAATTCTATCGTCAACAAAACTGCTTTCAGGCAATAAGTTTTTTAGCCCTAATTTGGTTAATCGGCTTAATGTTTGGCCGCTTGCGCTAACGATGTAAACCTGGCGGTCGGCATTGAGCATGTCGATGATAGCTTCTTCTAAAACAAGTGCAGACGATACCCCCAGATGTTTTACTTCTTTAAGATCCACGATCAAGGTTTCGCAATTTTTCATCATTGAATTCTTTCGGCTGATTGCTCGTGAGACACCAAATATCATTGTGCCTCGTAAATGTAGTAACAGGATGCTGCCGTTGGCAGCCCTGAAAAAATCTTTTTCCTGTTCTGTAAAGGTTAAGTCAGACTGGTCTGGATCGGTTAACGCCTTGACGTCATCAGCCTGCAGTTCGGACAGGCGGGTAATCGTGATCACATTAGCAAAAAAGAAACCGATACCAACGGCAACAATCAAATCCACAAATACGGTTAAGGCAATGACACCATAGACAATTAATGCGGCTTTATTTGAGATTCGATGTGAACGTTTCAGAAAATTCCAGTCAATAATATCAACCCCCACTTTAAAGGCGATGCCGGCTAAAACAGCCAGGGGTATTAATGCGGTAATACTGGCGGCCCACATAACGACAATAAATAAAATACCTACACGTATTAAGCCTGCTAAGGCCGTCTTGGCACCCGCCTGGATACTCACCACGGTACCCATGGTCGCACCGGCTCCGGGTAAACCACCGAACAGCCCTGACATCATGTTGCCAACCCCCTGGCCAATAAGTTCCTTGTCTGACTTATGTTGGGTACGCGTTAAGCTATCAGCAATCACCGATGTTAATAAGGCATCGATGCAGCCAAGCATGCCAAGCACAACCGCATCTATCAGCATAATTTCCCATTGTTCCGCGCTAAATACCGGTATATTTAGCTCAGGTAAACCCATGGATATTTCACCAATTCGTCGTATATCCACGTTGCTTAAAACAACAATTGAAATAATCGTTCCGACTACTAAGGCGATCAGTTGTGGTGGAACAAATCGTTTAAATTTAGTTGGCATGAAAAACAGGATCGCCAGGGTGATAACGGCCAATGCTGTTTCAGGAAGCTGTATCCCGGATAACAAATCAGGAAGGTCGGCAATGATATTAACGGTGCCGCCTTGTGGTGTCGCCTGGCCTAGCAATGGACCGATTTGTAAAATGATGAGAATAATTCCGATGCCGGACATAAATCCCGAGATCACAGGATACGGCATTAATGTGATGTACTTACCCAGCCGTAGAAGACCAAATAAAATTTGAAACATGCCGGCCATAACCACGACGGTAAAGGCCATTGCCATACCATTAACAGGATCCGAGGCAATCAATTTGGCAATTACCGCAGTAAACACCACCGTCATCGGGCCGGTAGGTTCAGAAATTAATGTGGGTGAACCACCAAATAAAGCGGCAAACAATCCAACAAAAATTGCGCCATAGAGCCCTGCCTCTGCGCCAGCGCCTGAGGCAACACCAAATGCTAATGCCATCGGCAAGGCGATAACAGCAGCAGTAACACCACCAAAGATATCACCGCGCAAATTTCGTAAATGTATTTCGTTAAGCAAACGCACGTTCCTACTTTCTGGTTCAGGACAATCGTAGGTTATTATGCAATTTTTAAGGAGTGGTTACTCATTGGATATATCGATGCTAAACATAGCTCATGACTTATAATTAAAGACCCGCGAATGATTGTGTGATTAACTTTGATAAAGATCTGCGCGATATCACTGTGTAATATAATTTTATTATCCAGTTAAAGGCGGGTTAATTTAACAGGAATCTAAATGACAAATATATTTATTAATCTACGAATAATTTTTATTGCGAAATAATACTGATCCAAAATTCACACTAGGCATTGCTAAATAAATCACACTTTTTCATGCGTCTTGTTTTATTTAACATTCGGAACGTGGAACGATTGTTATTGAAGCGGGTAACGGATTCTACCGGCACCCATAACACATCATGGGATTCATCATTTCCCGGTATGGGTAGGCAATCATCGATTTCCACCAGGAAACGTATATCGATATGCTCATGGCGCGGCGCGTATTCACTCGCATGAATAGTATGAATATCAACGTCAAATATATTATTAGCCAATAACTGAATTTGCTCTGCATGCAAACCACTTTCTTCCGTTGTTTCCCGCAATGCGACCCGCAGTATGTCAGCATCGCCATCGGCATGCCCACCCGGTTGAAACCATTCATCAAGTTTACGATGATGCAGCATCAACACCTTCGTCCTGGCAGGATTAACCACCCAACTAGAACCTGTTACATGTGCGTGTGCCAATTCGCGGTTAAAACAATCGGGATGATCCAGGACAAAGTCATAAGCACGCTGAACATATCGGGCTTCTTCCATGTACCGAGTATGATAATTATCCAGTAATTTAAGGAGTTCCTGGCGATGCATGCCTTATGTCCCGGTTGGATTCTCAATCGCCGCAATGGCGGCGGCCGCAGCTTCATCCACATCGGCTTCACGACCTGATATAGTCAATCGACCGTAAGCACCCACCGCACGCACATCGACCAGGGTAATAGTGGCGGCTTTCTCCGCCTGATTTGCAGCATAAACAATATAACCAGCAGGTTCGGTTTCCAAAATAAACATACTTTGTTCCGGTAGCATCATCGAACCACTACGGCCCTGCCGATTGATCACAACGGTATGATCAGGTGTCATACCGCGGATCACTTCCTGCCATGCGATTTGGGGACGTTGCCGGTCAACTGCCTCCGCACCGATTTTGGCGAGCAATACCCGGCCCGCTTCCACTACATCACTTTGATCGCGGTGATGCACAACCATCGAACCATACTCGCGTTCAACTATTTGTTGGGTTAAATGCACACGGGTGGCTTTAAGTGCGGTATCGGTAATCCGGTGAATCGCCATACCCGGAGACACTTCGACCCATAAACATGCATCGCCTGGTACCGGTGGAAAACCTTGTGATACCGTCGCCATATATTCGGCTAACTGCGGTTGAAGTGAATCAATGTAGACATATGTTCTAAGTTTAATCATAGCCAGGTGTACTTATTTCAACATAATCTACGGTTTAGAAGTCACTTGTTTGCTAGCAAAATAATACGGCCAGAGCATAATGCGGTAAGGTGTTATTTCTCCTTACATAGCCGATACGGAACTATTGCGATAATTCCGTAGAGCTTAGGGCAAAAATATACTTTGATACTAGTTAATATTATGATGAGTAAACATAGATTATTGTCTATGCTTATCGACTGCGAACTTCAAGCGCTAAAATATACAATCACTACAATTGATAACGACGCAGGGTTAACTTTTAAATCTGCAATATAGTGGCGACCCAATGCTAATCAACGTAAGTGCATTTACTTCAGAACGGCTCATTCGGGTTTGAGAAACTTTATTTAAGTTGATTAGGAATCGGTTCCGTAACATTACCTTTATATACCCTCAAACGAGCAGGGATAATTTCATGCAAAAATTATCGACATCTCCATATATTTTCTCTATATTGATCATTCTTAAGTCATTTTCATTTTTTCGTCTTTATTAAACGATCGGATCGTGACTCAAGTTTTTGTTCCATTACCTTAATCGCAGTTCAGATTATATATGTTTATTGTAATAATAAGTTCCAAATGCACCATACTGGAACTTAACTGATGTGGGTGTTAGAAACATATACCCGGATTGCTGTGAGTAAAAAGGGCAATGTAAGAGGATGCAGATATGGCTATAACAACAGATCATACTTATACACCACGCGGTGCAGTCCCGGATTATTTAATTCGCCATATAACACTGCGTCAATTACAGGTCTTTGAAACCATCATGCGACTGGGTAGTTTTACACGTGCAGCAGAAGAATTATTTTTGACGCAACCCACGGTTTCAATGCAAATCAAGAAATTATCGGATGTTGTCGGTTTACCTCTTTTTGAACATGTAGGTCGTAATGTAAAACCTACTGAAGCAGGTAATGAATTATACAAAGCCTGCCGAGGCGTATTCGAAACCTTATCGAACCTTGAAATGAAAATTTCTGATTTAAAAGGCATGAAAAAAGGTCGTTTACGCCTGGGGGCCATTACCACCGCAAAATATTTTGCCCCAGAAGTGCTTGGTGAGTTCAGTGCTATGTACCCCGGTATTGATGTGGCACTTAAAGTCACAAACCGACAAAGCATTATTGAACGAATGCGAAATAATGAAGATGACTTATATGTCATGGGCCAGGCACCATCGAATGAACTTGAAGTTGAAGCCTTCCCCATCGCGCCAAACCCCCTGGTTGTTATGGCACCACGAAATCATCATTTAGTTGGCCAAAAAAACATTCCGCTGGAAAAAATTGTCGAAGAGCGCTTTATTCTCCGTGAGCCCGGTTCTGGCATTCGCGATGCAACTTTGCGTGCTTTTAGCGCGATGGATCTAAGACCAAATATTCGGATGGAATTAGGCAGTAACGAGGCTATTAAACATGCCATTGTCGGAGGCCTCGGCATCTCGGTTCTGTCGCTGCATACATTAACTTTAGAAGGAACCAGTGGGCCTGTGGCCGTACTGGATGTACAGGGTTTCCCCATTTTACGTCAATGGTATCTGGTTTTTCCAAAGGGCAAAGAGTTATCGTTGGTAGCGGATGCCTTTAAGGAATTTTCAATGGATCTGGAACCGCGTATGCACGAACGTATGATAAGCATCTGGCCACGTTTTGCAGAATTTTCCGAAAGTAAACCTAAAAGCAAAAACAAATCAAAAAGTAAAACTAAAAAAAAATCTAAGAGTAAAAAGTCGAAGTCTAAAAAGAAGACATAAGCTAAATACCGCTATTTACCATGTCTGTGGGCAGATCGACGATTGTTTAAAGGAAAATAAATTTTCATCTAATCTTAACTCCGTCGATCATGCAGATCTTATATGGGATACTTTATCACGCTCTTAAATTCTTTAGCAAAATTGCAAATTGGCATATTCCATCACCAACCATTTGCTGCCGGCCATCTCAAAATTAACCTGTACCCTTGCATGTCGCCCCTGGCCTTCGTAGTTTAACACGATGCCTTCTCCAAACTTGGCGTGCATTACTCGTTGACCGAGTTTTACCGGAGCTTCTTTGTCTTCGACTGCGGCCATCGTAGAGAGGGTGGCGACGCTGCTGCCGAGGCGGATTTCTTCTAAAAATTCGGTGGGTATCTCGGAGATAAACCGTGAGGCGCGGGCTATTTTTTCTTCGCCGTATAACCGGCGTTTCTCAGCATAACTGATCACCAGTTTTTGCATGGCGCGGGTCATGCCGACGTAACACAGGCGGCGTTCTTCTTCGAGCTTGCTGGCATCTTCGCTTGAGAGTCGATGCGGAAACATGCCCTCTTCCAGACCGCATAAAAAAACCTGTTTAAATTCAAGCCCTTTAGCTGAATGCAGGGTCATCAGCTGCACACAGTCATCCCATTCATCGCCTTGACGTTCACCGGCTTCGAGGCTGGCGTGGGATAAAAACGCGGTTAACACATCTGAGGTTTCGATCTCTTCTTCTAATGCATCTTCGTCAAAGTTTTTACCGGCGTTGATCAGTTCGTCCAGATTTTCCAGACGGGTTCGCCCTCGCTCGCCTTTTTCTTTTTTATAGTGATCGATCAAACCGCTTTCATGGATCACGTGTTCGATCTGTTCGTGCAGGGTCAAATTTTCAATGGCGGATTTTATTTCTTCGATGCGTTTCACGAAAAATTGCAAAGCATTTAGCGCACGCGAGGCCAATTCTTTATGTTCAATTAAATGGTAGGCCGCCTGCCACATCGAGCTGCCACTGTTGCGGGCGGTGTCGCGGATGATCTCGACGGTACGACTGCCAATGCCGCGGGTGGGCACGTTGACGATGCGTTCAAACGAGGCGTCGTCTTCACGATTATTGGTTAAGCGTAAATATGCCAGTGCGTCCTTGATCTCCTGCCGTTCAAAAAAGCGCAGGCCGCCGTAAACTCGATAGGGGATACCATAATTAATTAAACGTTCTTCCAGCACTCGCGATTGTGCGTTGGAACGATAAAGCAGGGCGTTTTCACTGCGCAGGCCGCCCTTATCGATCCAGTCTTTGACCTTATCAATAATAAACTGCGCTTCGTCCTGTTCGTTAAACGCGGCGTAGAGTTGAATCAGTTCACCGTCGCCGTCGTCGGTCCAGAGTTCTTTGCCCATGCGTTCCGAGTTATGATCGATCAGGGCATTGGCGGCGTTTAAAATATTGCCGGTTGATCGGTAATTTTGTTCCAGTCGAAAGGTCTCGGTGCCGGTGTAATCTTTTGAAAATTGATGGATGTTCTCCACCCGCGCGCCGCGCCAGCCATAAATGGATTGATCGTCGTCCCCCACCGCAAACATGCCGGTGTTGTCGCCCGCCAGTAATTTTAACCAGGCGTACTGAATGGTATTGGTGTCCTGAAACTCATCAACCAGAATAAATTTAAAGCGCTGCTGATAGTGGGTTAATAATTCCGGGTTGCGTAACCAGAGTTGATGAGAGCGCAATAATAATTCGGCAAAATCCACCGCGCCGACACGCTGGCAATAACGCTCGTACTCGGCGTAGATCTCGATCATGCCGCGTTTATGCGGATCGTTATGGTGTTCGAGATTATCCGGGCGCAGGCCTTCGTCTTTACGGGCGTTGATATACCACTGTGATTCTTTCGCTGGCCATTGCCCTTCGTCCAGACCCATTTCTTTGATCAAACGGCGAATGGCGCGAAATTGATCTTCGCTGTCCAGGACCTGAAAATGTTGCAGTAAATCGGCCTCTTTCCAGTGCGCGCGCAATAAACGATGGGCCAGGCCATGAAAGGTGCCCACCCACATACCGCCGGACGGCGTGCCGCGTAACTGCTCAATGCGGGCTCGCATCTGGCCTGCGGCCTTGTTGGTAAAGGTTACCGCGAGGATTCCGTAGGGAGAAACATTCTCCGAGGCGAGTAACCAGGCGATGCGGTGCACCAGCACACGGGTCTTACCACTGCCCGCGCCGGCCAATACCAGCACATTTGCCGCCTCGGCACACACGGCCTGACGCTGAGCATTGTTTAACGGGTCGAGAATCTTTGATACATCCATCCACCCATTCTACCGTATACTGAGCGCCGGATGAACATACTTATATATAGTAGGAGACACGGGTGCGATTACTGATCTATTTTACACTTTTGATTTGTACGGCAATTGTTTCGGCCGAGCCAGCTCAGAAAAGCGCCGAACTTGACCAGGCGCGCGAACACATCAATGCGATGGAATACACCCAGGCCGCCGAATCCATCAATTTGCATTTAACCAAACACGCCAATGATATCAGGGCCCTGCACCTGCTAGCCAAAACCTACGCCTGGGACAATAACTATCAAATGTCCGAACAGACTTATAGTAAATTATTAAAAATAGAGGCAAACAATCCTGAGTATCTATTTGGCAAAGGCAATGCACTGGTCTGGTTACAAAAAAGTGAACAGGCCATTCCGTTGCTTGAACAGGCCTGGAATGTAAAAAAGAATAACGCGAACTATTTAAAGATCTTGATCCTGACCTTAAATCAAACGGCAGCCGATAAGAATATTAAACACGCGAGTGAATTAAGTGCGCTGGGACAAAAACAATTTCCGAATCAGTTGTGGGATTAAATTACGACTTGCCACAAATCATTCCCAAACCAACTCTCTCTATCATTCCCTCGGATACCCTCTATTGATTTCTTTGAGGGGCACGATGGGAGGGAATCCATATATATTAGAATCTGGATTCCCTTCGCCAAGGGCATGACAAAAAACTTACGCAGTGACCGCACCCTTATTCAAAAACGGCAAAGACACCGCAAACTTACCCGAACCCAACAAGGCAACCACCACGGTAATCACCGTCAGAAACGCCGGATACTCCCAACCGCCGTTCGCATTAGTAAATAGCCAACCATTACCAATGTGCACAAAAAGCGAACCCAGCAAAATCGGAATAAACGCCAACGCCACCGCGCGCGTATAAACACCGGCAATCAACAACACGCCGCCGCCTATTTCACTATAGGCAACGACATACGCCATCCAGCCGGGAAAACCCACCGACTCAAAAAACTGCACCGTGCCCGGCAGGGTAAAGACCAACACCTTCAATAGACCGTGGGCGATAAACATAATGCCGAGGCTACTACGAAGAATAAGCGTTGCGATATCAAATTGTCTTGTGTTCATGATGTTCTCCTGTTTTAGAATTAATAGTACTAATGCGTACTAATGGCTTAAAAAAATACTAACTAAAGATTTCCTGAATTTTGCGCAAATGCACCAGCGCCGCTTGCTGACTGCCCGCATCCATTCGGTCAAAACGTTCCTTTATATAAGCAATATGCTGCGGGAACACCCGCTCAAACATTTTAACGCCCTTCGCGGTGAGCACGACCCGGGTACAACGACGGTCATCCGACAGACTCACACGCTTAACCAGCCCCTTGTCCTCCATGCGATCAATCACCCCGGTCAGCGTGCCCTTGGTGATTAAGGTTAAATTGCCAATCTCCTTGAACGTCAGCCCATCGGTATTGCCCAGGGTAAACAGCACGTCCGCCTGTGACACGGTCAGGTCGATATCCCGATAGCCATTAGCATCGTACGCCGCAAAGGCCTGATAGGCCCGAACCAGCGCCCGCATCAACGGCATAAAGTCCTGATTTGAATCATTTTTTGCTTGTTTTGAGGTCATATTTACTGCTTCTGCTTTTTTGTACTAACACGGACAAGTATAGTTCTAATTAGGACTATGTCAACCACAAATATGCAAACCTGGCCTGACAAGGCATCTTCCTACACTATAATGCTAATAAGAGTAACTCGCTGGATTAATGTGGTTATAATTTGTTCTGCAGCCGTATTTGTCTCTTTATTGGGTATTATACTGCATGCCGTATATATCGACTTAAAGGGACAATTACCGCATGCGGTATATATCACTGTTGAACTAAACCGCTTCGCGGTAGCTTTTTCGCGCTTCCCACCCGCTCAATAATTTATAAACCGTCCACACTTGTTATGG
>QILH01000161.1 GCA_003233255.1 Gammaproteobacteria bacterium
TTACCTGCATTTTTAGGCAAAGCAGAGCATTTAAGAATGCTATTGAAGGCCTGGCCATCCCAACAGGTTGCTCCGTTAATATAAGAAACTCTATAACTAGTACGCAAAGTAGTCTTTGGTCTATCCTTTATTTCCCATAATACCTGCACGTCATAAATCTGAGTCCGAAAAACTGGAACAATTTTGAAACGAACATTAACGTAACTTTCAACCTTTTCAAAATCCGCTTTTATCCTTCCAGAAAGAGCGCTTGTTGCTGCCCCAGATGAAGAAAAATAGTATATCCCCTCATAGGAAAATACATATACTCCCCCCGCTCTATTTTCTAAAGCATTCGCATACTGCGAAACAAACAAAAGCGGAATAATGACAAATGAGATTCGTAATGAACGAGATAAAACCGAAAACACAGCCGAAGCTTTTCCTAAGCACATGAGACGTCCCCTCCCTCTTTTTAATTAAGAGGCCAGATAAAATAAATACAATTTACGTTGAATATTTCAGGGGGGTATATAAAGCGTAAATTTATTAATTATTAAAAACACACCAAATATTGCTGGGAACTCTATCAATTTCGAATAGAGATTTCAAGGAACCGGCGCTAAATCGAAAAAAATTTTACAAATTAATTAGGGTGTTTTGTAAATTATTTGCCGTTTTTCGGAATATGGCATTGTTAAATATGTGGACTCCCCTTTCTAATTGTATAAGAGTCCAATTTATAAAATAATAAAAAAGCCAGTAACCACCAGGAAGAAATCCTGTTGTTACTGGCCTGACCAGGATTAAATACCGTGTTAAAAATTCACGGAATATTAACCGTAAAGTCTTCCACTTCATCGTAGCTAAACGTATCACAACCTTAAAAAAAATGGCTACAAGCTTTTAAACGATGCAGGCTTTAGACGCAGTTTACGCACTTTTGGAATTGAGGCGCTGGAGCTGAACGATCCGGCGAAGGCCAAACACACCGAGGTGACGCAACGTTTTCGTTTAGGGCTGGTAACCTCTACGGGGCAACGCCGGCCCACCCGGGTTGAGTATTTAATCGCGGTCTGAGCCAGCTCTTACAGAAAGCGCTGACATCTATGTATTAAAAAGTGGGGCAACCGCCTTCATCGGAAAAAACATCCTGACTCGCCCATTATTTGCACATAAAACGTCGAAACCATACTTCAGATAAAACGTTTTCGCTTTATCATTTAAACAATCTACAACGATCGCATAGGCTTTGATGTGGGCATTGATTTTCCATAAATATTCAAGCGCCTTGATCAAGGTGATCTTACCCAGCCCTTGCCCATGATATTCTGAATGCACAGCCAACTGTGCAATTAAAAAAACGGGCACGGGGTCTTTAGGTAATTTTTTTGCTACCGTATCCGGTAGCGTTTCTCGACTAATTGAACCTGGTGCAATGGTATAGAAGGCACAAATCGGATATTTACCAGAGGGAAGTGGATTAGCGGTAGAAAGCAGCATCGTTCTGCTCACTCCCACTTCCATATGTTTCGCGGCGTATTGCTGAAGAAACGTGTTGAGTTCGACCTCACCACAATCAAATGACGTTCTGTCATGTATCGTTTTATCTAGTTCGACAAATCCTTTGCTCCAGCTCACCTAATATCCTGATCTTTGGTAAATGCCGCGGCTTCTCGCAAAGCTGCGTTCGGATTTTGTGTTTGCTCACATGCTGTCATAAACCGATCAAAGGCATCCTCTTTGACTGTGATAGTTTCGTGCGCCGCAATGACCTCGGTCGCATCCTGATCCATCAAGCGAACGACATATTCTGTCAGACTCTTCATACCCAGCAACGCCGAAGCCTTCTCAGCCTTAGCCTTAATCTCTTCATCAAGCCGCATATCAAAACGCGTTGTTGCCATATCGATTCTCCTGTTTCACATTCTATATGTACGGAATATTTCCGTACATATAAGCTTAATATAGGTGAGAACCCTTATATTATCAACTAGTACGGAATTAATCCGTACATATAATAATAATCTAATTTATTTATTACATTCAATCCGTTATGAGAACCATTCCTTTCGCAAAGAGGATAATGAATCAGGAATCGTGTATGGGCAGCAGTTCGTGCAATTCACTCAGCTTTGCGATCTGCATGAGCTGTTCCGGCAGGTGTTCGAATTCGAGTTTGAATTTTTTTTGCTGGGCGGTTCGCAGCCAGTCGATCAATAAGGCTAAGCCGGCGCTGTCGGCGCGTTTTACCCTGGCGAGGTTTATTTTTACGTCGCCGTGCATGGTGTTGATCAATGCCTGACTGTTTCGCGCCACGGCGGGTACGGTTTGCATGGTCAGTTCGCCCGAGAGGGAAAACTGCTGTGCGTCAAGTTGTTCGAGTGTGGCGGATTTGGTCTTTTCGTCGGGCATTTTATTTCGTGTCCACGTTGTGTTGCGCTCGGTTTAAATTTAATTCTGTTTTACCAAAGCCCAATTTATCAAGGATGTTCTTCGGGCTCGTCTTTTTTGCTGTCACTCGATCCCATTTGCGATACGAACTGGGCGATCAATTTCTCAAGGACTAACGATCCCTGGGTGAATTCGATGGTCGTGCCTTGTGCCAAATATTGTGGCCCGCATTCCAGGCCCTGGGTATCCGGTGCGCGCCCTTCGAGTTCTGCTGCCAGTTTCTCGTCTTCACACTGGTCATCAACCGACCCCGGTAACAGTCCCACGTATTTTTCACCCAGTAAACCGGCGGTGTAGATATTGGCTGAAGTTTTAATGGGCAGCTTCGAATATTGATTTTCGATCTTCATTTTAACCACCGCTTTGAAGGTCTGTTCATCAAAACTGATGTTAGTAACGCGGCCCAGGGTCACACCGGCCATCACCACCGGTGAACGCACCTTTAAGCCGCTGGCATCGGTGAAACGTGCTTCCACTTCAAAACCTTCATCGCCGCTGTAGGTACTCAGGTTACTCACTTGCATCGCCAGCATAAACAACGATGCCGAACCGATGACGATAAAAATGCCGACTAGTAATTCTGTGGTACGTGTAGTCATCATAATCAGGACTCTCCAAACATTAATGCAGTCAAAATAAAATCTAAGGCTAATATCGCCAGGGCCGAATGAACGACGGTTCGAGTGGTGGCACGACTCACCCCTTCGGAGGTGGGGATCGCATCATGACCTTCGAACACCGCGATCCAGGTGACCACGACGCCAAAGGCAAAACTCTTGATCACGCCGTTGATAATATCACCCTCGTAATCGACGTTGGCCTGCATCTGTGACCAGTAGGCGCCTTCATCAACGCCGAGTAAACCGACCCCAACAAAATAACCGCCGTTGACACCCACCGCACTGAAGATCGCAGCCAGAAATGGCATCGAGATAAAACCAGCCAGAAAACGCGGTGCCAGTACGCGGCGAATGGGATCGACCGCCATCATCTCCATCGCCGAAAGTTGTTCGGTGGCTTTCATTAATCCGATCTCGGCGGTTAAGGCCGAGCCGGCACGTCCGGCAAATAATAACGCGGTGACCACCGGGCCGAGTTCGCGCACCAGCGATAAGGCCACAACCACGCCCAACGATTCTTCGGCGCCGAATTTAACCAACGTGTTATAACCCTGCAGGCCCAACACCATGCCAACGAATAAACCGGACACCAAAATGATCACAAACGACAAAACACCGACTGAAAAAACCTGCTGAATAATTAAGCTGGGGCGTAAAAACAGGCCCGGTATGCCAATGAGAATATGGGCAAACAAAATATTGCCCCGGCCCAGGCGCTGGAAAAAATCCAGTCCCTTATGGCCTAAGTTTTCTATCGAGTTGCGCATGTTTTAAAAAATTCCTATTTCGCCAGCCCCGATAACAAATCGGTCATGTAATCATTGGCCGGATAATGAAACGGCACCGGCCCATCATCGCGTCCCTGTAAAAACTGTTGCGCCCATTCCGAACTCGAATTATTGAGTTCGTCAGCGGTACCCTGCCCCACCACTTTGCCATCGGACAATAGATAAATATAATCGGCGATGCTGCTGGTCTCGGCGATGTCGTGCGAGACGATGATGCTGGTTAAGCCAAGGGCATCGTTGAGCGCGCGGATCAAACGAACCAGCACGCCCATTGATATTGGATCCTGACCGGTAAACGGTTCGTCGTACATTAACAATTTGGGATCCAGTGCAATCGCACGCGCCAGCGCAACCCGTCGCGCCATGCCACCGGACAATTCGGTGGTCATCATGTCACGTGCGCCGCGCAGACCGACCGCATGCAGTTTCATTAACACCAGATCGCGAATCATTGACTCGGATAAATCGGTATGTTCGCGCAAAGGGAAGGCGACATTATCAAACACATTCAGGTCGGTGAGCAGTGCGCCGTTTTGAAATAACAGGCCCATGCTTTTGCGCAGTTGATATAACGGGCGGTGACGCAAACGTTCAATGTGGTGACCGTCGACATGCACCGACCCCGATGAGGGCTTTAACTGACCGCCGATCAAACGCAACAGGGTGGTTTTACCGGTGCCACTCGGGCCCATGATCGCAGTGATCTTGCCGCGCTGGATATCCAGATCGATGCCATCAAAAATCTTGCGCGAACCGCGAGAAAAATGCAGGTCCCGAACTTTAACTAAAATGTCAGCTTGCTCTGTCATGAATTGTTATTATTTACCGTTATTCTCATTTGTATTATTTCGTGGCTGCTCAAAAATAAACCATTTTATTGTTATAACAAGTCAAGAATGATACCCGCATTGGTCAAAAGTTTCATATCGGGCGGGGCTCCATCGACAATTAATATCAAACGGCGTTCGTTATCACTCGTCGCCATCATGGTTTCCAGTAATAACCTGAGTTCTTTTGGCTCCCGATCCCGCGCGATGCGGCAGATGCCCACCTCACCGGACTGAATATCATCCTGGCTGCCCTGCTCACCATTCCAGCAAACACCGTAGTCCCGCTCTGGTAACCGGGTCGTGAGTTCAGCAATAAAGGCGGCACGTAACTCAGGAGCCAGATCGAAGCTGATTTTCTGCTGCCCGGCTATTCTTATTATATAGTCCCATTCAAACTCGCTGGGCATGGCAGTGATCGGTACCAGTACCGCTGCGACCCGATCCCCGAGCGCCTCAATGCCTTCGAGAGCTTGCTGGTAATCGCTCTGTTTCGCACCCGGCGTCGGCCATTCACACACAAATATCAGCGCGTCATCACTTTCATCCAGCCATTCGGTATACTGTTCGGATTTAGACGACCAGTAACTGGAGGGCACGACGACCACCGGATATTCATTTCCATAGTAGCCAATCTTCCATTCAACGGGCAAATCCTCGGGGTAAAATACATCATCCCAATGCGGATGCTGCCAGCCATAGGCCCCGATTAAAATGATATGTTCGCTCAATCTGACCTGCCTTCTCGTGTATGATGCATCATAATTATGTGCGTCATACTGTACCATGGCCGGGCAGGATATCCACTCATGCTGAATCCTGGCTGAACAGCTGAAAAAAATAAGGGTTCATTAACCATGGGTGATGTAGTACGCTTTAAAAAACCCAAACTAAAAGAAAAACACAAAGGCAAGACCTTGTGCCGCAGTGGTTTTCACAAGTGGGCGGTGGACAAGAGCAAACCCTTCGCGGTTAAACAAGGGAAACTACTCAGCGTTTACAAATGCCAGCGCTGCGGAAAAATTAAAACCACCGAAGAATAGACTGGCAAAATAAATTGGGCAAAACATTCCCGACGGGTAAATTACTTTACCTGTACAACACGGATAAACTAAAAACGATTATAAACAATGAATACCTTAAAATATCTAAAAATAATCACCGTATCGTTATCCATCTTTGCCAGTTCCTGCGCCACGGTATCGGCCCCGGATGAACGTGATCCCTGGGAATCCATGAACCGTTCAATCTATTCGCTCAATGATGGTTTTGATCGAGCCATTGGCCGCCCGGTTGCTGAGGCCTATCAATTTATCTTACCGAATCCGGTTGAAACCGGCATATCGAATTTCTTTAGCAACCTGGGCGATGTTATTGTTATTGTAAATGACCTGCTGCAATTTAAATTTTATCAGGCTGCTTCGGATTTCACCCGACTCCTGATGAACACCACCTTCGGTGTATTTGGCATATTTGATATTGCCAGCCAGATGGACGTTCCCAAACATAATGAAGACTTTGGCCAAACCCTCGCAACCTGGGGCGTGGGCGATGGTGCCTATCTGGTATTGCCCTTCCTGGGCCCAAGTTCGGTGCGAGATTCTACCGGTCTAATCTTTGATGGTTTTTTGTTACACCCGATAGGGTATGTTACGGATGACGAAGTTCGCTGGGGTTTAATTGCTCTGGCGGCGGTCGACAAACGCGCCAGTTTGCTGGAAGCCTCGCGTATCCTGGAAAAATCCGGTGTTGACCCTTATGTATTTGTCCGCGACGCGTATTATCAGATTCGTCAAAATCAGATTTACGATGGTAACCCACCGACCACCCGAACCTACACAGAACCGACTAAAGAAGACCTGCTGCTTGAAGATGAGCTCGAAAAAGAACTGCAACTTCAATAAGTCGAAGATTACGTAAGCTTACACCTAATGTTATTAGCCCAATATATTATCGCCATCATTGGTGGTTTCATTGTACTCGTCTGGGGTGCGGATCGATTTGTCTACGGTGCCGCCGGTGCCGCTCGCAATATCGGCGTATCCACCCTGGTCATTGGTTTAACCGTGGTTGGCTTTGGTACCTCGGCCCCGGAAATACTCGTCTCGATCATGGCCGTGCTGGAAGGTAGCCCAGGTATCGCGGTCGGCAATGCGATTGGATCGAACATCGCCAATATTGCCCTGGTGCTCGGCGTCACCGCACTGGTCAGCCCGTTGTTCGTCGGTTCTAAAATCCTGAAGCGCGAATTTCCCATCATGTTGTTCGCCATGGTCGTCGCCTTATTCCTGCTCTATGACTTACAGCTAAGCTTGATTGATGGTTTAATTCTGATTTCGGGGATAGTTGCCTTTACCGTCTGGCTCATAAAAATCAGCCGCGATCAGGATAATGACACCGCATTACAGGAGGAATTTGAATCTGAAATTCCGCATATTCCCCTGAAAAAAGCGATCCTCTGGACGCTGGGGGGGCTGATATTATTGTTGATCAGTTCACAAGTTCTGGTGTATGGCGCGGTCAATCTGGCCAAATATTTTGGCGTCAGTGATCTGATTATCGGTTTAACGATTATCGCCATCGGCACCAGTTTGCCGGAACTCGCCACGTCGGTGATGAGTGCGATCAAAAAAGAACATGACATGGCCATCGGCAATATCATCGGTTCAAACATGTTTAATCTACTCGCGGTATTGGGCATCCCTGCGCTACTGGCGTCGCCCATCCCCCTGGCCGCCGAGGTGGTCTCGCGAGATTATATGGTGATGCTGGGCTTAAGCATCGTGTTGTTTGTATTTGCGTATGGATTTAAAGGGCCGGGGCGCATAAATCGCATTGAAGGCAGTTTATTACTGCTCGCTTATTTTGCTTACATGGGATCACTCTATATGAGTGTCACCGCCGCACATTCAACTTAGCCATCTAACGGTATAACGACGTAACTATGCGCATCATACACATTGCTGATATAACCTAAAATGATAAAATAATCAGGCATTTAAATTTCGCTCACGCTATCCTTACATAACATTATTTAAGAACCGTTATTGCTGATGGACAAATTAAAAGTAATTCAACTCGCCAGAGCCGTCATCGAAACCGAGGCGAAGGCCACACAGGCCTTACTGGAACGCATTGATGACGTCTTTGTCGATGCGGTGCAGGCCATGCTTAATTGCAAGGGCCGAATCGTGGTGCTGGGCATGGGCAAATCCGGCCATATCGGCAACAAGATCGCGGCCACGCTGGCCAGCACCGGCAGTCCCGCTTTTTTCGTCCATCCCGGTGAGGCCAGCCATGGCGATTTGGGCATGATTACCACGCAGGACGTGGTGCTGGCCTTGTCCAACAGCGGTGAAACCGATGAAATCCTGACCATCCTGCCCCTGATCAAACGACTCAACGCCCCGCTGATTGCCCTGACCGGTAATCCGCAGTCTCATCTGGCCAGGGAGTCGAACTATCACCTGGATGTCAGCGTCGAAAAAGAGGCCTGTCCACTCGGCCTGGCCCCCACCTCTAGCACCACGGCTACCCTGGTCATGGGCGATGCGCTGGCAGTCGCGCTACTGGAATCACGCGGTTTCACTGAAAATGATTTTGCCCGTTCTCATCCCGGTGGTCGGCTTGGCAAGCGCTTATTGTTGCACGTCGGCGACATCATGTTTTCCGGTAACGACACGCCTAAAGTCAACCTCGATGCGAACCTGAGCGATACGCTAAAAGAAATGAGTTCCAAAGGCCTGGGCATGACCACCGTGGTTGATACAGACGACCATTTATTAGGTATTTTCACCGACGGCGATGTGCGCCGCTTGCTCGACAATGATTCCGCAAAATTAAGTGAGTTACGAATAAACAAAATAAAAGTGGGCGACATCATGACGACCGGTTGCATGACGATCAAAAAATCTCAGCTCGCCGCCGAGGCCTTACAACTTATGGAATCAAAAAAAATAAACGCCTTTCCGGTCGTTGACGACGATAATAAAGTCATTGGCGCACTCAATATGCACAACTTGCTGCGCGCCGGCGTTGTTTAAACTATTAAGGACACGCGATGCAAAATATTCTACAACGAGCCGAAAAAATCAAACTAGTGCTGTTTGATGTCGACGGGGTGTTAACCGATGGTGGTTTATTCTTCGGCGACGATGGCCAGGAATATAAGGCCTTTTATTCGCGTGATGGCCTGGGCATTAAACTATTACAACGCACCGGTATCGAAGTGGGAGTGATAACCGCACGCCAATCGCAATTGGTGGTACACCGAATGGAAAACCTCGGTATCGAACATTTCTACCAGGGCCATTTAGACAAAACCATCGCCTTCCAGGAAATTTTATCCAAATTAAACATAACGCCTGAACAAACCGCCTATGTCGGTGATGACGTTATCGATTTGCCTGTAATGACCAAAGTCGGGCTTGCGGTCGCCGTGCAGGATGCCCACCCCTTTGTCAAAAAACACGCGCACTGGATTACCGAACATAATGGGGGTCGCGGCGCGGCGCGCGACCTGTGTGAATTAATCATGGAAGCACAGGGCACTCTCGAAGAACAACTCAATACTTTTCTCTAAGCGAAAAAGATGAGCAAATTCCATTACATTGTTCTACTTGTTATCGTACTGGTGATCGCGACGCTCACCTATAAATTATCGACCAACGTCGACGAAGCCATCAGCATATCGGATCCAGCACAACGACATGATCCTGATTATTTTATCGGCGACTTTACCGCAACCATGTATGATGCCGAGGGATTAGCAAATTACAAAATTAAGGCAAAATATCTGCAACACTTCCCCGATGATGACACTATTGAAATAACGGATCTGAAAATAAATTACCACGATAACAACAATCAAACCTGGCTCACGACGGCTAATAAAGGCGTCGGTTATAAGAATATTGAGGTTCTGCACCTCTCCGGCGCAGTACAAATTGAAAATCTGTCCGAAAATCCAGATAAAAAATTAGTGCTCACAACGGACAAATTACGCATCGATTTCAGAACCCGTCAGGCCAGCACCGACACCGGGGTGAAGATCCTTGGAAAAAACAGTACTATTAACGCCATCGGCATGAATATCGATTTGAATAATGGTAAATTAAATTTAAAGTCACAGGCTCGAGGACACTATGTTCCGAATTAACGGTTATATCTGCATATTCTGCTTTCTGCTGGTCAGTACCGCCAGCTGGGCACTGCGCAGTGATCGCAACCAACCGATTAATATCAAGGCCGATCGTGTTGAAATCAATGAGAAAACGGAAATCAGTCATTACCAGGGGAACGTACATTTAAAACAGGGCACATTAGTGATCGAGGCCGATAGCGTCTTCGTTTATTTAGAAAGTGGCAAATTGGTCAAGATCATTATCGATGGCTCACCCGCCACCTTTGAACAAAAACCCGAAGACAACAAAGACATCGTGCAATCCAGCGCACGGCACATGGAATATTTTGTCGCGAAACAACTGCTGATTCTAAAACAAGACGCCCGCATCATCCAGGGGGCCAATAATTTCAGCGGTGATTTTATCGAATATGACACTCTGAACAGCACCGTGAAGGCCAATAAAGATGAAGGCAGTGACTCGCGTGTACACGCTATCATTCAACCGAAAGTAGACACCACGGCAGAACAGGACAAACCTGATCCGGCCTCGCCCGCCTCTCAGACTGACGAAGCGGCCCCCCCACCGTCCAACCCAGCAGAAATCAGCACCCCATGAGCACCCTGGCCGCGCAAAGCCTTGCCAAAAGCTACAAACGTCGTAGCGTGGTCTCGAATGTATCCTTTCATATTAATAGTGGCGAAATTGTTGGCCTGTTAGGCCCCAATGGCGCGGGCAAAACAACCTCATTTTACATGGTCGTCGGACTGGTCGAGGCCGAGCACGGTAATATTTACCTCGATGATGTCGAGTTGACCCATAAACCCATGCACGAACGCGCCCGTCTCGGCATTGGCTACCTCCCTCAGGAGGCCTCGGTATTTCGCAAACTCTCGGTCGCGGACAACATTTTAGCCATTTTGCAGACCCGCGCCGATCTGGAACCCACCCAACAGGAAAATGCGCTGGAAGAATTGCTTGAGGAACTGCACATCACCCACATTCGCGATAATCTGGGTCTGAGCCTGTCAGGTGGCGAACGACGGCGGGTTGAGATCGCCCGTGCGCTGGCCACCCGCCCCCGTTTTATCCTGTTAGATGAACCCTTTGCCGGAGTTGACCCTATCTCTGTACTGGATATTCAGTCGATTATTCAACACCTTAGAGAACGAGAAATCGGCGTACTAATAACCGACCATAATGTTCGGGAAACCTTGAAAATATGCGATCGCGGTTACATTTTAAATGCCGGTGAAGTCATCGCTCAGGGTGAACCTGACGCGCTTTTGGCCGATAAACAAGTCAGAAAAGTCTATTTAGGCGAAGAATTCACCCTCTAAAAACAAGGCTGTGTCTCTTGGCCAATCTAGGCTAGAATTAAACTATAGCGGGTGCCAAAACTATACCCGTTCAATAAAAATGACTCTATGAAACAAGCATTACAACTCCGTCTTGGTCAACACCTTACCATGACTCCCCAATTGCAGCAGGCAATCAAACTGCTGCAACTGTCTACCTTAGAACTTCAGCAGGAGATCCAGGAAGCACTGGACTCGAATTTAATGCTGGAGGTCGCTGAAGACGCTGACAGTGAAAATCAGGCAAAAACTAACGATACTAAACAGGAATCGGGTGATGCCAGTGCAAGTGAAGATCGGCCCGAACAGGATAGCACCCAGGTTGAATCCATCCCCGACGAACTCCCGGTCGACAGCGGTTGGGATGATATATATGAAAATATTCTGACTTCCGGCAGCTCCTCCAGTTACCAGGATTCAGATCGTGAACAGGAACTTGGCGATACCGGATCGGAAAGTCTGCATGAGCATTTGCGCTGGCAGATGCAACTCACGCCATTTTCCGATACCGACCTGTTAATCGCCGATGCGATCATTGATGCGACTAATGACGACGGTTACCTGCGCGCCGAGCTCGAAGACATTCTTAAATTGATCCCTGAAGAACGTGAGGTTGAGCTGGACGAAGTCGAGGCTGTGCTGCATCGAATACAAAACTTTGATCCCCCTGGTATTGCCGCACGCAGCATTCAGGAGAGTCTAATCCTTCAGTTAAAACAGATTGTGGGCGAATCAGCTGAGAATGATACCGCCATGCAACTGGTGAGTGAGCATTTTGATTTGCTCGCCAATCGAGACTTCAATCAAATCATGCGCAAACTGAGCATTGACGAAGAAAGCTTGAAATCACTTATCAATATTATTCAATCACTCAACCCCCGTCCGGGCAGTCATATCACATCGAGCAAACCAGAATACATCGTTCCCGATGTTTTCGTGCGCAAAGTTAAAAATGTCTGGAAAGTAGAGTTAAATGCGGATGCGTCACCAAAAATCAGAATCAATTCCCAATACGCAAGTATGGTCAAACAGGTAAAAAACAGTTCCGACACCACCTATATGAAAAGTCATTTGCAAGAAGCACGTTGGTTTATAAAAAGCCTCGCCAGTCGTAATGAAACCTTATTGAAAGTAGCCACCTGCATTGTCGAACGCCAACGTGCCTTTTTAGAATACGGCGATGAAGCGATGAAGGCGCTGGTATTACACGACATTGCCGAAGCCGTTGAAATGCATGAATCCACTATTTCGCGGGTAACAACAAAAAAATATATGCATACCCCACGCGGAATTTTCGAATTAAAATATTTTTTCTCCAGCCATGTGTCAACAGCCGATGGCGGAGAATGTTCAGCTACGGCGATCAGGGCTCTAATCAAAAAATTGATCGCAGCTGAAATACCCAATAAGCCTTTAAGTGATAGTAAGATCGCAACAATTTTATTAGATCAGGGAATAAATGTTGCGCGGCGGACTGTGGCCAAATATCGCGAAGCCATGACCATACCGCCTTCCAATGAACGCAAACGGCTCGCATAAATAAATGAGAAGGAGCATGCTATGCAATTAAATGTAACCGGTCATCACGTTGAGATGACAGACTCATTGCACAACTACGTTGAATCAAAAATGGAAAAGCTGGAACGCCATTTCGATCACGTCACCAATGTACACGTTATTCTAAGTGTGGAAAAACAGCGCCAGAAGGCGGAAGCCAAATTTCATATCAGTGGCGCAGAATTATTTGCTGAAGCCGTTAATGAAGATATGTATGCTTCAATTGACGCACTGGTCGACAAACTGGATCGTCAAATAAAAAAACATAAGGAAAAAATTACCAACCACCATCGCAGTGAAGGCCGCGCCCAGAAACAACCTGAAGCGTAACCTGAGAAATATGGGAGATATAAAATAAATATGCTTTTATCAGATTTGGTCACACCCGATCGTATTGCCTGCGCTGTCAATGCACAAAGCAAGAAACGTGCGCTCGAACAAATCAGTGAAATTATATCGAAAAGTGAAGATACTATATCATCGAACGATGTATTTGAAAGTTTGCTCGCCAGAGAACGGCTTGGCGGTACCGGCCTGGGCTACGGCGTTGCCATTCCCCATGGCCGCTTAAAAAGTTCAGACCATACCGTTGGCGCATTTATCAAACTTCAACAAGGTGTTGACTATGATGCCGCAGATCGACAGCCTGTCGATCTGCTTTTCGCCTTACTGGTTCCGGAAAAATCGACCGAGGAACACTTACAGATTCTGGCTACTCTGGCAAAATTATTTAGTGATGAATCGTTTCGAACCCAACTGCGCGACGCCGATAGCATCGATAAAATTCATCAGCTCCTGCTCGATTGGGAAGCATCCCAATAACACCGCGGCTCTGCATACCGCTGGCCGGGGTCGTTTTCGTTATTTAGCTCATCTGCGCTAGATAAATTTATCGCCTATATCTAAAATAGATAGATGCCGATACTACCGCCGAAAACCACCCACCTTGAACACGGCGTTTTTGTTGTGATAAGGGATGTCGGCGTCCTGATTCGCGGCCAGCCCGGACTGGGTAAAAGCAGTCTGGCGCTTGAACTGCTCGATCGTGGACACGCCTTAATCAGCGACGATGTCGTTAAATTCGAAGCAACGCCATTTACAGCCCAGCCTTACCCCAAACATCCCCTTGCAACAATATTGA
>QILH01000271.1 GCA_003233255.1 Gammaproteobacteria bacterium
AACCCTTACCATGGTTTTACCCCCGGCAGCACTTTGGGTTTTTCCTGTGCCGCTTCAAAGCTTTCTTCGACCTCGAATAGACGTTGCCAGAGTATCGCCTCATCCGGCTGGATGCGCGGTGCTTTCTGTTGCAGCACACTCAGGTTAGTGATGTCATAGCTCCAGCTTTCGTCCTTGATGGTTTCGATCTTTTGTGAGGCCGGTGCTGAATGTTCTAGAGTGGATTCCAGTTGTGACGAAGTCACTTCGGTTTCGCTCAAGGTTAAATCGGTTTCGGTTGAAGACGAGTCGCCTAATGAGACCGTGCTATTGGTGATGTCCATATCCGCCGGTGCATTGGCCGTACGTGGCCCTGAACCGGTGCGTTTGGCGGGCGGGAGTTCATCCTCTTTTTGTTTGGCATACAATGCCTTTGCATAAGACAGGTTCACGACGGCGGCAGGATGCCGGGGTTGGTAACGCAGTACATCCTGATAGAGTGATTCGGCCTTCTGGTACTCGGCCAGTTTAAAATAACTATTGGCCAGATTAAATACCGAATCGCTTCGTTGCGGGTCGCTATTTGCATCTAGTGTGGCCTGAATATAAATGGTAGTCGCCAGTTTATACTGTCCTAGTTTATAGGCCGCGGCACCCTCGGCGAAGCGAGCATCATAGCCCGGAATTTTCGCAAAGTTGTCTCTGGCCTCCTGCCATTCCCCGCTTTGAAACTGTTGTTGAGCTAATCGAAAACGTTCATCGTTATCCAGTGGGGAAGCAAGCGTGGACTGGATGTTGAATGTAAAGAGTAAGACAAAACCGGTTAGTAACAGTGCGGCGGTAGTTGACGAGCGATAAAGACGGCGTTGCGTCTTTGCGATGTTATCCGGTCGTGGATGAGCACGGGAATGGTTTGATTTAAGGGGCAGGACATCAAAAGAAAGTGGGGCAAGCAATAAAAACACGGTACCAATGATGACGAAAATATAAAAATACTCATGCCATAGAATCAGATCATTTATTTTTTGTTCGGTGGTGGCAACGCGTTTGAGAGCAATACCTTTATCATAAATAAGCGCCCAGTCGTTATCGTCATCGCGAACATCACTATAAATTCCGTTACCCATATTTGCCAGAGAGATGAGCGTATCACGTTGTAATCGCGAGACCACGGCCTGATTGTTTTGCTGTAACCAGCCGCTGTGGCTTGATAGCAGCGCGGCACCTTGTTGAGTGCCGATACCCAGTGTGTATAACTGGATATTGTTCTGCCTGAGTTGGACCGACAGGTCATCGAGTTTTTGCGTATAGGGCTCAGCCTGCTGATTCGATTCGCCATCGCTGATCAGGATGATAGAGCGCGGTAATATCGTCGTTTTAGAAAATTGTTGAACGGCAAAGGACAACGCCATGAGGGTGTCAGAACCTTCGGTCGGTAATAACTGGGTGCGCAGGGGTTTCAGGTAATGGCGTAAGGCCTGTTTGTCATAGGTGAACGGGGTTAACAGGTGGGGTCGTGCGGCATACACCACCACCCCGAGTCGGACGTTTTGCATTCTTGAGATTAAATCGAAGGCCTCCAGTTTGGCGCGTTCGATTCGACTGGGCAGGGTATCGCGGGCCGACATCGATAACGACAAATCCAGCACTAACATCACCTCCTGAAAATACTCATGCGATTCATCGTGTATTTTTTCCGGGAGGCGTGGGCCGGCCAGGGCAATGGTAAATGCGATCCAGGCGAGTTGCGTCAGTAAAAACTGCCGATAGCGATGGCGCTGTTCCGCACTGCGGGTCGTCATGACCCAGCTTTTTAATTTTGCCGAGGCATACTGGTTGCTTCGATAGCGTTGAAATATAAACGAGACGACGAATAACAGCAACGGCAACAGGCTCAGCCATAACCATAGCGGTTCGCGTAAATAAGAGAGGCTTTCGATCATGATCGTGTCAGCCTCGGTAGCAATGAAATTAAGTAGATAAGCAGTAACCCGATCATGGCGGCAGCAAGGGGCCAGAAATAAAGTGGTCGTTGGATAAATTTTGGCTCGCTTTGGCCGCGACGTTTCTCGCCTTCATTTATGGTACGCAATGCGTTGCCGAGACTGGCACGATCTTTTGCCCAGAAAAAACGACCCTGTGCCGCACTGGCAATTTTTTTCAGCAGATCAAAACGGGCTGGATGGTAGATTAGCGAGCTGTGCTCCTTATCTTCAGCCGCGTAGCTGCCGGCACCGATCGCAATGGTGTGCAGGCGAATCCCCTGCAGCGCGACGTATTCGGCGGCAATAACCGGGTCGATGTTGCGTATCGGCCGATTGGCGTCGGTCAGCATGACAAACACTGGCTTGTTGTCGTCGGCGGGATTAATCCCGGTTTGATTCGTTGTTAAGGTATAGTTTTGCAGGGCATAAAGCATGGCGTTACTCAGATCACTGCTGCGGCCGGTGAGCGAGGCGGCATCGAGTCGTTGCAGTTGAAATTTTAGTAACGAATAGTCGGTGGTCAGTGGCACCAGGGTATAAGCCTGTTCTGAATAGGCAATCAGTTGAATGCGGTTGCCCTTTAGTTGATCAATAAAATGCGCCAGCACATTTTTCATTACCGTGATACGTTCGGTGCGCTGCCCGTTGACCAGATAGTCGCGCAGGATCATACTGACGGAGGTGTCGACCAGAAAAACGATATCGTGATGTTGGGGGGGCTCGGGCAGTTTTTTGCCTAATTGATAAGGTTGTGCGAGGCTAATGCTTAATAAAGTAATGATCAGAATGTAACTCAATAGAGAAAAGTATTTTTTTAACGATGAAACGCGTTCCGTTGTCCTGGATTTCTTTACCAGACTGGCCGCCAGTGGATGACGATAGACCTCATGTGTGAAACTGTTTAGCCATTGTGCTAGTGAAGGCAGGGCCTGACCGGTTTTGCGTACGATGTATAGTAATGGCAAGCCAATAGCCGCGATAGCTAATAACCACACGGGTGACGCGAAATGAATATCGGCTAAAATATTCATCGAATTGACTCCAGAAAAATTTCCCTGGCCTGTGCGATTAAATCGATCGTGAGTTGCGGGTCGGTGGTCTGGTTTTGATAACAGGCCTGCTGGAGCTGTTGCCGAAACAGCGGCCATTGTGCATGATGAAGGTCAATGTATGAAAGCTGGGTGACCTGGCAATACTGGCATAAAGATTTTTCTAGCTGGCGTAAGAGTAGTTTAGGGTTGGTGCTGATGGCGGCATTCTTTTTTAAAGAATTAATTTTACGTTTTAACTGTTGTCGGGGCTGACGCCGCCACAACAGATAGGCGCCAATAAAAATGACCCAAAGTAAAACCAGGCTTAATGACCACCACAATAACATCGGGTCTTCTGGTGGTGGCGGGACAACGATATCGACCCACTGATTGTCGATTAAGCTTATTTTACTCATGACGTTGTGTTAAGCGTTGTTGAGAGCAGTTCGGTGGTGCTATCGACTTGTTGATAGAGTGTTTTACTTTGAGTCAGTTGTTGTTCGATGTTATCAAGCCGGGTCTGTAAGATATTTTGATAATGTTCTCGGCTGTTTGAATTTGAGCAGTTGAGCTGAATCAGCGAGTCATCTTCAGCATTCAGGATCTGAAACTGTCCCTTGGTCGGTAATGTTTTTTCGATCGGGTCAACGATATGCAGGGTCGAAACGGTATGCTGGCTGGACAGGGCATTTAAGATATTCAGATCAGCGTGTTTCAGATCGATAAAGTCACTGATAACAATAATTAGACAGCCCGGTGCCAGACGTGTTTTTAACAGGCGTAAATTTTGTGCGAGCTGATCATCGGCGCGATCCGGCAAGGGTGGGCAGGCCGAGCAGATATGCTGAATCAGCGGTTGAAATGAGGTACTGGATGACTTGACCTCATACCAGTGGCTTTGCTCATTGAGTACGATGCCACCGATATCAAACTGCTGCCGTTGCGCCTTGAATAAATGAAACAGGGCCAGGGTTGCGGCCTGCGTGACCTTCAGACGCACTCGCGTACCAAAGCGCATGCTGGCACGACGATCGATCAGGATCCAGCACTGCGGTCGACGCTCTTCGTGAAAACGGTTAATAAAAAGTTGCCCAGTGTTGGCATAACGTCGCCAGTTGATAAAGCGTACGTTATCACCGTGCTGGTATAAACGGGTCTCGGCAAACTCAAAACCGTTTTTTGCAAACGGCGATAATTGTTCACCCAACATCTTATGATGGACTTCCAGATTTAGATCGAGTGAGGTCGGTATCGCCTGTGCCGCGAGCTGGCGTAATCGGTTCAATTCATGAGTCGAAATCAGATCCGGGTACTGTTTTGACGACGACAGTCGTGCCAATAAGGTCGGTGTGCGTAAGCGCTGGATCGCCGTCTGCCAGTTAAAGCCGGGCATCAGGGGATGGGCACAAGCTCGATTAAGCGATCAATGATGTCGTCCGAACGAACCTCATTCGCCTGTGCGGTGTAGTTTAATAAAATTCGATGGCGCAATACATTTTTGGCAATGGCAATGATGTCATCCGGAATGACATAGTCGCGGCCATGCAGGTAGGCGTAGGCGCTGGCCGAACGGGCCAGGGCCAGGCTGCCACGCGGTGAGGCACCAAACTCGACATAGTCCTGCCATACTTCGACCCATTCACCTATATTACGTGTCGCATGAACCAGCTGGATAATATATTGCTCCAGTGTTGATTCGATATGGATTTCAGCCACTTCATGTCGTGCCTTCAAAACTGTTTCGGGCGTGAGGCGAGTTTCTGTTGTTGTTACATCATCACCAAAGTGGGTCTTACGATCCCTTTGTAAAATTAATAATTCTTCATCCTGATCGGGATAATCCAATGGAACGTGCATCAAAAAGCGATCGAGTTGTGCCTCGGGCAAGGGATAGGTACCGGCCTGCTCAAGTGGATTCTGGGTGGCCATGACAATAAATAATTCGGGTAGCGCATGGGTGAGGCGACTGACCGTGACCTGTTTTTCTTCCATCGCTTCGAGTAACGCCGATTGCACTTTGGGTGGGGCGCGATTGATTTCATCGGCCAGCACAATCTCATGAAACAGGGGACCGGCGATAAATTCGAAGGCATTCTTTTTCGGGTCATAGATATCACTGCCGGTTAGATCGGATGGCATTAAGTCCGGGGTAAACTGAATGCGTTGGAACGAGGCATGCACACCGGATGATAAGGTTTTTACTGCGGTGGTCTTGGCTAATCCCGGCGGGCCTTCGAGCAGTAAATGGCCGCCGGTCAACACCCCAATCATAATGCAATCGATCAGGTGTTCCTGACCGACGATCACGGTTTTCATGTGGTCACGCAGGGTGAGAAATTCTTGTTGGGTTTGCATTGTTATTGAATACTTATTTTATTATCAGGTGGGGTAAGCATAGCAAGAACAGGATTAAAATATTTTGAGTCTGATGAAAACTTCAGGCCCAATTGTATTTCTGTTTTCCACCTCAGTTTTGCCAGATTCGCAGGCCAAGAGGCCATTGAATATGCCTGATTTGGGCCGGATCGCCCCAGATCGGAGCCAATTTAGCCGCAAGTTCAATTAAAGGATCATGGCCTTGTGCTTCTATATATAAGCGCAGTGCTGACCAGGTGCCAAGATATCCCATCAACTGGGAAAAATCCCAGTGGGCAAGCATCTCAAACTTTGGTACCTTGAGTTGAGTAAAAGGCAGTTCGATATCCTGGTAGCCGTTTTCGACTAATTTGCGTTCAAAAGGCCAATAGGGACCGACGATATTATAATAAAAGTGATTAACGGCCTCATCGATTTCTGCTTCGATGCTCAACAGGCTATAGCACCAGATGGCCAAAATCCCAGATGGCTTCAACACCCGACGAACCTCATTACCGAAGGCAGCTAGATCAAACCAGTGTGCGGCCTGTGATACAGTGATTAAATCGACGCTGTTATCGGCAAGTCTACTTTGTTCGGCCAGGGCGATCTTAAATTCTAGACTTTTTTTCGCTCCTTTGGCCGCGCTCACAATCTGGGCTTTGCTGGCATCGGTGGCGATCACACGTTCAAAATACGGAGCGAGTGCATGGGCAGATTGCCCGGTTCCGGTCGCACAGTCCCACGCGCAATCATGGACAGAACAAAGATAGGATAAATGGTAAAACAATTCGTCGGGATAGGTTGGGCGGTATTGTTGATAGCCTTCGGCGACAGCAGAAAAATGATCCTGAAAACTCATCGAGAATTCTTTTTCAGTAATAATTTTAGTTTAGCGATTACTACGAGTACGATAGCCAAAAACAGTGCATACAATCCAGGTTTGCTGTAGGGTCTGGCCAAATCTTGTAGTGATGGTTCGATAAAGAATCCGATTAAAATAAAGACAGGTGCAACCAGGATTAAGAGTGAAATAATGAACTGTAGCCACCTGGTATGTGGTAATGATTTCGGATCAAGATATACACCTATTAATAAATTTATAATGGACGCAAGCAAAAAATAAATATGAGCTGATCGGTACAGCATGCGCGGGCCATCTTCCATCCCTTGCAAAATGGAGAGTGCATGAAACATATACTGGCCTGTTAATAAAAAAACAATAATGCCGATTACTCCGGCCCAGAAATGAATACGTTTTATAATTTCCATTTAATAGTGAGTCGCTCGAGAAATTATTCAGCCTTAAAACCAAAAGCTTTGTCGTGGACGTAAACTAATTTACAGTTCTCCAGGTATTTTGCATCGTGGATTCTTCCGGCTCCGACGTATCCAGTATCACCTTTTTTCAATATCAGCGGCTCGCCATCAGCGGTTAACCCCTTTTTCGATTGAATATAAAACTGAATCGACATTTTACCTTCGACCACCACGGTCATGTCATCACCGGGATGGGAGTGAGGTGGTTCCTCAGAACCGGCATCCCATTTTTCCAGCATAACCTCGACGCCATCGGGGTTGGCGGGGCAGGTTGTTCGAAGCGTAAACCCTTGAGGTGTGTCGGGTACGCTAGTGTGGTTTTGCCACACGGCGCTGGTTTGGTGGGTAAGGTTTTTATTTTCCTGCTCGTTCATGTCGATGGCCTTTATCATAGAATAGATAGATTGGTAAAAGATTCATTGTAAATAATTTAGCTGTCATTAAGCCAGCGTTTTAGATCCCGAGTTTTACAAATGCAGAAACTGAAGATATGCAAAAAAACACCCGTAGTTATTACGTGTATCAGGGTGAGATAGTGTTTAAGGTAAATAAATAGTAGGCTGCATGTTGATTTTTATTTTGAGTAACGGTTTACCTTAAAATGTCGATAAGTTGTTCACAGACCATAATGATCCAGGGCACCACCTCGGATGCGGGTAAAAGTGCATTGGTGGCGGGTTTATGCCGTGTTTTAAAACGCAAGGGTCTCAAGGTAGTACCTTTTAAGCCCCAAAACATGGCTCTGAACAGTGCGGTGACGATGGAGGGCGGCGAAATTGGCCGTGCTCAAGCTTTACAGGCTCAGGCCTGTGGTTTGCCTGCGCACACCGATATGAATCCGGTGTTGATTAAACCCAATACCGATGTCGGGGCACAGATCATTATTAATGGTCAGGCCATCGGTAATATGAATGCGCTGGATTATCACGACTATAAACAAACCGCCATGCAGGCGGTGCTGGAGGCACATCAACGTTTAAGCGAAAAGTATGAGGTTATCGTGGTCGAAGGTGCCGGCAGTCCGGCTGAGATCAATTTGCGTGATAAAGATATCGCTAATATGGGCTTTGCCGAGGCCGTTGATTGCCCGGTTATATTAGTGTCTGATATCGATCGCGGCGGTGTATTTGCGCATATAGTTGGGACACTGGATTTATTGAGTACGTCTGAACAGGCGCGCATTACGGGTTTTGTGATTAATAAATTTCGTGGTGATATGGCTTTATTACAATCGGGTCTGGACTGGTTAGAGCAGCGCACACAAAAACCGGTGTTGGGCGTATTGCCTTATCTACATCATTTGTATCTGGATGCGGAAGACAGCATTAGTTCTGTATACAATATGGATTCAGCTCAGGTGCGTTGTAAGATCGTAGTGCCGGTTTTATCGCGCATCAGTAACCACACGGATTTTGATCCGCTGCGAGTTCATCCGCAAGTCGATCTGGAATATACTCATATAGAAGACGGCCCTGCTCCTGCAGATCTGATTATATTACCTGGCAGTAAAAATGTAATTGCGGATTTAACGTTGTTAAAAAAACATGGTTGGCCTGAAAAAATAAACCGGCACCTGCGCTATGGTGGCAAACTATTTGGAATCTGTGGTGGCTTTCAAATGTTGGGCCAGTATATTCATGATCCTGAGGGTATCGAAGGTAAAGCTGGAACATGTGAGGCGCTGGGTCTATTGGAGTTTGAATCAACATTACTTAAACAAAAAACATTGTGTAACGTCAGCGCTAAGATCTTAAGTGATAATAGCCTCTTTACGGGATATGAAATTCACGCAGGAATAAGTAAAGGTGTGGCGCTATCAAAGCCGTTTGCCGAAGTTGACGGAAAACATGAGGGAGTGGCCTCCGGGGATGGTTTAATCATGGGTACCTACATCCATGGCTTATTTGAAAAATCAGTGGCTATGCAAAGTATATTAAAGTGGGCGGGTTATCAGATCGACGCGACGCAGGATTTTAACCAAATCCGCGAGCATGCAATAGATCGAATGGCAGATGCTGTTGAAGCACAATTAAATTTAACCGCGATGGGTTTAGCGATTAAGGGTTAAGCTTTGTTTGCTATCTCGTTAGCTGGGATGCTTGCCCTGTTTGCCGGTACATCGGTCTAACAGTGATTTGAATTTGAAGTGTTCACCACCACCCAACATGGCCAGTACAGCGCCCGCGCCAAGGAAGGCGACCTCGCGCTTAAAGCTATTCAGATTGGCGATCAGTGTTTTGTCCATATTTAGTTTGTACATCATATACCAGATCATGATGGCGATAACGAGATAACCGACATAACGTACGCCTGCACCACTAATGAGAAACAGTGCCCCTACCAGCAGGATCCATTGGTTGGTAGCAAAGCTTGGAATATGATCCAGCCCGGCAAAAAGCCCGGCGACCAGGAAAAGCATGCCCATCGATAACCTGAGTAACAAGCCCGGATTGTTCCAATCTTCGATCCGAGGTGTCGCTGCGGATCGAAATAACGAACGATCCGCACTAAATGGCCCAGAGCCAAGTAGATAAAGTACGAACATCATTCCTGAAAGTGCGACGTCACGAATTTGCACTAATAGTGCAGGTGAAGTAAAGGTCTTGACGTTTACCTCTACACCCGGTGTCGTGATGACAGGTAAGGCTATGACAAAGGTCCAGAGCAAAAAAGCGTAAATCAGGCTCAGCGGACGCACGAACAGGCCAATAATCAGGGCGATGCCGCTAAATAATTCGAAGCTGGAAAGTGCCGTCAGGAAAAACCAGGGGGTAAGTAAATCAGAACTAAACAGGTAATCTATAAAGAACTGGTTAATGTAACCTGCGGTTCCCATGTAGGCATCAACGATCGCGGCTTCGCGTGCGGGATCCAGCAGTTGTCCTAGTTTACTGGTGCCGCCAATTAAAAACAGCAGGCCAAGCCCAATACGTAATATTAATGCGGCCAGCTGCAGAGGATCCTGGGTTCGTATTTGTGTATAGATTGACATCGATTGCCTCCGTATTTTTCATATTAGAATCAACGACGTGCATAAAGTGCCAGATTGTAGATGTTCGTTGTTAATGATGCGTCTATATATATAGACCGGCTTTATTGGCAAAAGCTTACAGAATAAATGCAGTAAGGCGTGCAGGTTATTTCTGGTGTTGCTTCAGATTGTACTTAGGAGATGAATAAGAAATAAAATAAAAGGTCATTAGGGCTGGAGAGAGTTGCAATCAAGTGCGCTGTCTGGGTGCAGATTGCCGAGCCGGGGCAGCGCCCCGGCTCGCCCTAATGACCGATAAACGGAGTTTTGTTAATTTAAATCGAAGTTCTTTTGTTTTGCCTGGCTACGAATAGCTGTGGTTAACGCCTCTTCCATGGTGTTCCCATTTTCTTTCGCCTGTTTCTTCTTTGCTTCGGTTACGTAGTCTTTACGCTGTTTACTTAAGGCTAAAATTTCCTGTTGAATTATTTTTCGTTTTCCGGCAACTTCTGTAACGTATTTTTTACGTTCAGCTTTGCTCATAGTGCGCATGCTGGCGGGCAGTTCTTTTTCGTCAATACGGTCTAAATCAACTTTACCTTCTTTTTCAGCATCAACTAAATCCCATTGTGAATTACGATAATAGCCTGATGCCTTTGAGCGTGCGCGCTTGGCTAGCAGGCCTGCTGATACCGAGCTGCTGTTTTTATCCTGCTGTGCCTGACGTTCGGCTTTTTTCCTGCCATCGGCTCCATAGGGAAGGTAGGTTTGGTTGAGCTGGCTGTTGAGTTCAGCCAGGCGTTTGTCCTGTGGGGCATTGATATGCACGACCTGCTGGTTGTGATCAATGCTCATAAAGTTACCACCAGCGAGTACGGCCCCTTCTTGCCAACCGGTGTTCATCCCCTGTTGATGGTTACCGGCATGAATAGTGTTGACCACGATGCCTTTTTGTTTCGCGGCAGCGATGGCTTTTCGAAACGGTATCGGCCCCTGAGTGAAGGGTTCGTTACCGGCGATAAAAATGGATTTAATATCATTTTTAGAATTACTCCAGTTCAAATCATTAACGGCGGTGTTAATGACGTAACCGCAATATTCTTCACCACCGCCGGTGGTGAGTGAAAACAGGGCTTCTGAGACTTGGTCCAGTTCGGAGGTTAATCCTGATACTTTGCGGATAAATCCATTTTTACTGTGTAGATTCGAATTACCGTATTCAAATACAGCGACCTCTAAAATAGGTTTAACGCCATGTTGGGTTGCTTCTGAGAACTCATTTACTACCTGCCAGATTTGTTCGCGTGACTGATCGATCAAACCACTCATGCTGCTGCTGGTATCCAGTAAAATTGCGATCTGAATTCGGGGTTGGTTGGTTATTTTTATTAAAGCCGAATTTCCAATTGGAGTGATGGGCATTTTAGGGTTGTTACCGGCATAGCTTTGGTTTGCCTGAATGGCCAATGTGGCCATGATGACCGGGACGGACAGTGCAGTAAGGGTTAGCAACCCGGGTATTTTAAATTTTTTAAATGGTTTCATGTCTTTTCTCCAGATTCAGTTTATAAACCGTTGCTTGGCTTCAGGACATAGCATAGGTAGCGTTCGAATAAAGAGGTAGACGGAGTGGTGTAAAAGTTTCGGGCTGAACTTTACTAAAAAGTTACATTGCGTGTAAAAAGCCTAGATTTGATAAAGGCCGATTAAACTAATAAAAACAAGAATACCACCGATCACACGCTTGAACAGCCGGTCATTTTGCAGGATTTTATCATGCGTTTTCAGACCCAGGTAATGACCGATGGCGGCCACTGGAATCAAGGTCAGGGCGGTATAAAAATGCAGTTCAACACCGAGCGCGATAAAGGTCGTCATCTTGATGCTCACAATGATGAACCAGAGTACAAATAAGGTATTACGTAACTGCGCGCTATCGACATGACGCATGAATACCGCGACGATGAGTGGCGCTCCGGTTAACGATGTTCCGGCAACGTAGCCACCGGTAATTAATAAAAACCGATCCAGCCAGCTATTGTTGCTCTGAATCGCCCAGTTCATCAGCCAGGTGATGGCATAGATGAACGTGATTAAATAGACAAATGTAATTAGCCATTTGTTTGGCAGGGTAAGCAGGCCGAACACGCCGATCATGAGTGGCGGGAAAAGATAGATAAGTGATTTGCCCAGGTAGATCCAGTTGACGTCGTTTAAGCGTGTGCGCAAGGTCAAACTGGTAAAAAATAACAAATGTACACCGATCATCGGTAGCCAGTACAGAGCGCGATCGTCGATTAAAAACATTAATGGTAAACCCAGTGCGGCGCCACCAAACCCCAGCCCGCTGCGTACAAAGCCAGTCCAGACGAACAGCAGTCCGGTCAGGACTATTTCTATCAGGGTGAAATGTTCAAACATATTCTACTAATAATATTGGTTGGGCGAGGTTCGTCGGTACCGCTTACGGTAGGAGGCATCAATTAAGTCGTCTGTGGCTTATAGGCTGAAGTAATTATAAAAAAGCAGTGTGGTCGCTCAATAACCCCTTCCCTTCACAGGCCACCAATCGAATATTTAAGCGAGCTGTTAATAGTGTGAAATCGTCGACATTTTTTTGCAACCCTTTTCAGCCCATGAACGTGTAATAAATTAAACGAGGGTCTGCTAGAGGCTTTGGCTAACAAGAACGATATCTAAGAAGGAGATGATTATGGATACTAAATTACGATTTGGAGTAATTGCGCTCATTAGTGCATATATGACGCTTTCCGCGTGTGGTGGGGGAGGTTCTGGATCCAGTAATACCAATAATACCCAGCGCAGTACAACGGGACCGATTACAGCTTTTGGCAGTATTTACGTAAATGGTAGTCGCTATGCCTCCGAGACAGCGGACGTATATATAGAAGGTGAGTTAACAGACGAATCTGAGTTGCGTGTGGGCATGATGGTCACCGTTAGCGAGGATGATAATGGTGATGCGGCCTCTATTAGATTTGATGATGATCTTGAAGGAATTGTAACGGGTGTGGATGTGGCGGCCAGAACATTAGAAGTGATGGGCCAGACGGTTACCGTAAGCAACGAAACAATTTTTGAGAGTGAGGTGGTGAGCATTACGGATGTTGCTATGATCGTGCCAGGCAATATCATAGAAGTGAGCGGTTATTCATCGGGAACCGGCACCATTTTAGCAACCCGCATTGAGGTGAAGGCGGTCGATTTGGCGACGTATTTAACAACACATCCTGACGGTATAGAAGTCAAGGGCGTGGTTATGAACCATTCGGTGGAAAACTCGACGTTTAATCTTGGCAGCATGACCGTGGATTATTCGGGTGCGACGTTATCCGATCTTCCGGATGGTATTACTGATGACCTCTATGTCGAAGCCAGAAGTACCCAGGGATTTGATAGTACGAGTGGTGATTTGATCGCTTCAAGCGTCGAGCGCGAGGATGACGGTTCGATTGAGCATGAAGGTGATGAGAACGAAGAATATGAATTCAGCGGAATAATTATGGCCGTTGGCGCTAACACCATCACCGTAAATAGCCAGGTGGTGACGATTAACTCGGATACCGAGATTGAAGAAGATGGCGAAGGTCCTTTGGCCGTGGGTGATGAAGTTGAAGTCGAGGCTTATTTTGATGGCGTTGGCAATTTGATCGCGAAAGAGATTGAGCGTGATGAAGCGGAAAGCGACCGGTTTGAGTTTAGCGGTACGATCGACACCATCGTAAGTTCCGATACCAATATCGGCACCATAACCCTGACCGATGGCACGGTTATCCTGGTTAACAATGACTCCTTGATGCACGATTCTCAGGATCAAGATGTTCTGCCAGATCTCCGCTTCAACCTGTCAGATTTAACCAGCGGAGATTACATTGAGGTCTACGCTACGGATAATGGCGATGGCACGTATACCGCGATAAAGATCGAGCGTGATGATATGCCAGCAGTCCCCGCCGCGGTCTAAATTAATCGAGCACCATAAGGTCACCTGTAAAGGTGACTTCCCTTTTGACCCAGGTTTCTCC
>QILH01000118.1 GCA_003233255.1 Gammaproteobacteria bacterium
GGCACCGGCCACGCCGACAATGTTGCCGGTGCCGATGGTGGCAGAGAGGGCGGTCATTAAGGCATTAAACGGGCTGATTTCACCTTCGGTATCGTCGTTTTTGCGGCCCTGCCAGAGTGATTTAAAGGCGGTGCCCATTCTACGCAATGGCATGAAACGCAGGCCGATCATCAGAAACAGGCCGGTGCCGACCAGCAGGATCAGGGTGATCGGCCCCCAGACGATCGCGTCAATGTTTTTCAGGATGGCGGTGAGCGATTCCATTGAGACTCCGGTTATTTTGTAATTATTATTCTATCCAGCACGAATTTTTGAACGGTGCTTGCTAAGTTAATACTTGTCGGCATAATAGCAAAGAATGTTCATCCGGCGAGTCCTTAATGAGTTTCAAGATCGATCACCCCACGTCGTTATTATTAGATTGCCCGTATATTCCATCGCCAAATCATAATGACCGACCGCATGCAGACGATATTTCCCTGATCGTGGTGCATGGTATTAGCCTGCCTGCCGGGCACTTTGGGGGCCCTCATATCGAACAATTCTTCACCAACCGTCTGGATGTGCGGGATCATGAGTCGTTTAAGGATATCGTGCACTTGAGGGTATCCAGCCATCTTTTGGTTCGCCGTGATGGGCAGGTGATTCAGTTTGTACCCTTTGACAAGCGCGCCTGGCATGCCGGTGTATCCCGCTACGAGGGACGTGAAAATTGTAATGACTTTTCGATCGGAATCGAGCTGGAAGGAACTGATGAGCTGGCATATGAAGACCCGCAATACCAGCAGTTAAGTGCGCTGATTAAGGTATTGTTAAAGCATTACCCGACACTTGGCCGTGAGCACATTGCTGGCCACAGCGATATCGCGCCCGGACGCAAAACCGACCCCGGCCCGGCCTTCGATTGGGCAAAATTGGCCCATGTACTTGATGGCCGTTTAGGATAAACTAATAGAGTAGCCACGGGAAAGGGATCCCATATCGTGATATTTTTCATCGCCATTATTGCCGCTATTGCCATTGAACTGAGTTTTCGTCGTATAGAACAGTGGCGCGGGTTTGCCTGGTTCACTCAGTTTACCGATTGGGTTGTTCATCGATTCGACTCGAGCAGCGTGCGTGATGGGCCCGTTGTTGTGCTTGCCATTCTGGCGCCATTACTCTTTGCTATCTGGCTGGTCTCGGCGATGCTCGGCGGTGTCTGGAATTTATTTGATTTTGTATTCTCGGTGCTGGTGCTGGTGTTGTCATTGGGGCCAGCGGATCCTCTTCGTCAGACCCAGGATTACCTGGATGCATTACAGAACGATGATGGCGAGGCGGCCAAATCGCATGCGAGTAGTTTACTGGGTCGCGAGGCCGATGAGAATCCGGTGCTGGTGGCTGAACATGTTAAGCAAAGCCTGTTGATCAAAATCTGTAGTAGCATCATCGGTGTGTTTATCTGGTTTATTGTGCTTGGGCCGATCGGTGCCGCCATGTTTCGTTTTTCCTGTTTATTAAAAGAACGTTACGACGATGTGCAGACCGGTTTCGCCAAATCGGTTAAGGATCTCTATAATATACTGATGTGGGTTCCGGCGCGGATAACGGTATTGTGTTTTGCTATTATTGGTAATTTCGTTGATGTTATTCAATCGCTACAAAAAGTATCAGATCTATGGCAAGCGGATAGTGATGCCTTATTAAGTGAAACGGGCGTCGGGGCGTTACATGAACCTGATTTGAGCGATGACGATACGGTCAATAAAAAACACGTTCACGATTGTCTGTTGTTAGCAAAACGTACCCTCCTGGCTTTTTTAACCTTCCTGGCGATTTTTGTCATCGTCAGCTGGATCTTTTGATTTAAATTAATGTTAGAACTGGTGATAGGCGGCGCTCGCTCAGGGAAGAGTGCCTATGCGGAACAATGTGCAACCGACAGTAAGCTTCCGGTTTTCTATATCGCAACGGCCACGGCCGGCGATACAGAAATGCAACGGCGCATCGCGTTTCACAGGAATAATCGACCGCAGGACTGGCATACCCTCGAAGAGCCTGTTTGTCTGGGCAACGCCATTACCGATCTCACCGATGTATTTGTAATCGTGGATTGCCTGACCCTGTGGATGACCAATATCCTTGCTCTGGAATTAACTCGGTATGAAAAAGAAATAACGAGTTTTTTGTGCGCCGTAGATAAATTAGAAACCCCCGTCATTTTTGTTACCAACGAAACGGGAATGGGTGTGGTGCCTTTGGGTGAAGAAACCCGACGGTTTATTGACGAGACAGGCCGACTCCATCAGCGTTTAGCAAAGCGATGTCACCGTGTTACCCAAATGATAGCTGGAATCGAGAATAGAATAAAAGATGAATGAAAAATTAAACTGGCTGAACGACGCAGTCAAATCCTGGAATCAGGAAAGTTTACAGGCCGCACAGGCGCATCAGGCTCAATTAACCAAACCACCTGGTGCATTAGGTTTACTAGAAGATCTGGCGGTAAATTTTGCTGCAATGCAGGGAGTGATGAAACCAGAACTGGATAACATCAATATTTGCATCTTTGCGGGGGATCATGGGATCACTGAGGAAAATATCAGTGCTTTTCCGCAGGCGGTAACGGCCCAGATGGTGGAAAATTTTGTGCATGGTGGTGCTGCCATCAGCGTATTAGCGGAGCAGTTAAATGCTCGCCTGGTCGTGGTGGATGTAGGTGTTAATGCGGAAACGAGTTCGTCGACAAAGGTTGTAAACAAACGGATTGTCGCCGGAACTAAAAATTTTTCACACCAGGCCGCGATGTCCGAGACCGAACTCTCTTCTGCGCTTAAGGTGGGTTATGAACTCGCCGAACAAACTATAAATAATAACGGCCAGTTATTTATTGGTGGCGAGATGGGTATCGGTAACACCTCCAGCGCAACGGCTTTGGCGGCTGCCGAGCTGGGTCTTCCCGTAGCCCAGCTTGTTGGGCCCGGTACCGGCCTGGATGTCGAAGGGGTTACACATAAGTGTCAGGTGATCGAGCACGCTTTGAAAAAGCACCGCGCCGAAACCAGAAGTAGTTTAACCCGCTTACAGTATTTTGCCGGTGTCGAAATTGTTGCTTTGGTGGGGGCGTATATACGCTGTGCTCAAACGGGCATTCCGGTATTGATCGATGGGTTTATTGCTACGGTCGCCGCTTTATACGCTCGGTCAATCAAGCCGCAAACGGCTAACTGGTTTATCTATGCACATCAGTCGCAGGAACCAGGTCATCAGCATGTTTTATCCGCGTTAAAGGCACAACCGTTACTGGATCTTGGTATGCGCCTGGGTGAAGGCAGCGGGGCAGCGATGGCAGTTTCTATTATAAAACATGCAATTGCCTTACATAATAATATGGCGACCTTCGAGCAGGCCGGGGTGGCTAAGCAAGCTGATAAAAATACAGTTTTGGAAATAACATGATAACCACCGTTGATTTGATTCGTCACGGCGAACCGGTAGGCGGACGCAAATACCGTGGTCAGCAAGACGATCCCTTAAGTGAAAAAGGCTGGCAGCAAATGCGCAACGCGGTAGCGGATCATTGTCCGTGGGATATTATTATTACCTCACCATTATCCCGTTGTGCCGAGTTTGCATCTGAATTGTCAGAACGTCATCAGCGCATTTTAAAATTTGAGCCGCAATTTAAAGAAATTGGCTTTGGCGACTGGGAAGGTAAAACCGCGAAAGATATTCAGACTGAAACGCCAGGTGCGCTTGAGTCCTTTTGGCGTGACCCCATTAACGAAAAACCTCCCGGTGCGGAACCCTTACCTGAATTCCAGAAACGAATAGAATCGGCCTGGAATAAATTACTGGATCATTATAAAGGTCAAAACATCTTAGTGGTATGTCATGCTGGGGTGATTCGTATGTCGATGCAATATGTCCTTGGCATGCCGCTTGAACATGTGTTTCGAATTAATGTTGCCAATGCCGGTATCACGCGCATGAAGATCGATCACACCAGCGAGAAAAATTATCCTCAGCTTGTTTTTCATCACGGCCAGTTATAATGCCGAGCTGGAAAACTAACTGGTGGGCTTTGATTAGCGCTATCCGCTTTCTAACTATCATTCCCGTTCCAATAAGCTGGCCAAAAGAGCAGGATATTCAGCCAATCCAGGCCGGTTCGTTGGTATTTTATCCGTTGGTTGGACTATTGATTGGTTTTACTCTGCTAACGATTAACATGTTCGTGACGATTTTTTCGGACGGGATTAGTGCCATCATTCTATTAACCGCCTGGGTCTTAGTGACCGGCGCTTTACATCTGGATGGACTGGCGGATAGTGCCGACGCCTGGTTAGGAGGGCATGGCAACAAAGAAAAGACCTTGCTCATTTTACAGGATACCCATTGCGGTGTAGCGGCCGTTGTGGCCGTGGTGCTGATATTGCTGTTTAAATTAATCTTACTCGCAGAGTTAAATACAAATTTAGTCATAGCCTTGTTACTGTCGCCAGTGATTGCTCGCACTGCGGTGATGGGCTTGTTGGTGAGCACGCCCTATGTTCGTGAAAATGGGATAGCATCGGCAATGATGTCATCATTGCCAATAAAGCCAATATGGATTTCTATACTTATCATTTCGGCGTTAATTATTATCTGGCTTGGATGGAATGGCATGGTTATCGTAATATCCGTAACTGTGGCGATAATGTTATTCCGATTTATGATTAATCGTCGTATTGGCGGTACTACTGGCGATACGGCGGGGGCTTTGATTGAACTAATTGAGGTACTGGTGCTGTTTAATTTTGTTGTTATCGAGCAGTTATTATGAAAGTTATTTTGTGCGTGAGTCTTATTTTAAGCCTTTTTATATCGGGTGACAGTTTCGCCATCAGGGTTACTGATGATGAAAATAATACCATCGAACTAAAAAAACTCGCTACTAGAGTTATTACTCTGGCCCCGTCATTAACGGAGATGATATTTACAATCGGCGCAGAAGACAAATTAGTGGCCACAGTTAAATCCAGTAATTATCCAGCGGCGGCGAATAAAATAGCTCGAATTGGTGATTATGAACGATTTAATATGGAGACATTGTTATCTTATAAGCCCGATCTTGTTTTAGCCTGGAGCAGTGGTAATAACCGTCAACAGATAGAAAAAATTAAAAAATTTAATATCCCGGTTTATTTAATCGAGCCCCGTAAACTCGAGGATATTGCCACAACCCTTCGCAATATAGGAATTCTACTAGGCCAGTCAGAACAGGCAAATCAGGCGGCTGATGATTTTGAATATCGTCTAAAACGGATCAGTGAAGCGAATAAAAATAAAGATAAGATTAAGGCTTTTTATCAGATATGGCATGATCCGATTTTCACGGTAAATGGTGAACATGTTATTAGTCGAATTATGCAGATGTGTGGTTTGGTGAATGTCTTTCAAAATGCACGCATCCTGGCGCCTAAAATCACAGAGGAATCGGTCATAGGGAAAAATCCGGAGATCATTATTGCCAGCGGTATGGCGAATGGGCTGAAGACTGAACAACCTGACTGGCTATCGATTTGGAAAAAGTGGCCCGCTATTTCGGCGGTTGCCAGCGGCAATCTATTTTTTATCCATCCTGATCTTATCAATCGCCAGTCGACGCGTATATTAGATGGAGCTGAAAAAATGTGTGAGCAGGCCGATATTGCCAGAAAAAATATGAAACATCAGAACATAAAAAAAAGGGACCAGACACACTGATTGGAGAGAACAGGAGGAGGGAACGATCAGTGACGGGTTGTCTAGCCCCTTAAAACAAAGTGTCTTATTCCGCGCTCACCATATTTAGCTCAGTGTATTTAAGTTCAACACGACGGTTCATGCGAGTATGCTCAACATCAAGTAAAGGCTCGCTATTTGCCAGGGCACTGATATTAAGCTGTGATTCCTGTACGCCTGCTTCAATTAATATTTTGGCAATCGCATCGGCACGTTTTTTACTGAGATACTCGTTATAAACTTTAGGGCCGTAATGATCGGTGTGGCCATTAATATTCAGCATAGTTTCTGGGTTATCAATCAGGAACTTTGCATGTTGCATGACGATATTAGTGTCATCTTCTGATAGTTCTGCTTTATCGAAACTAAACTGAAAATTCACCTGTTCAGGTTTGGCATTTTCGCTGATATCAACATCTGGATAAGGAGTAATGGGATCTGCTGAAGGGCTCTCCACTTGTATTTCAATTTTTTCCGCATTGACCGATAGCTGTTTCTCTGATGTTCGCTCAACGTTTTCAGGTTTCGCAACGCGCTCAGACTGTTCATTAGATGTTGCGCTAACTTGAGGCGTGTGACTTTGTTTGGTGGTATTACCGGCACAACCCACGGTTATAAAGCCTGCTGCTAAAGCCAGTGCGACATTACGAGCAATTGATTTTTTGTTGAAAGTTACGTTCATGGTTCTTTCCTCTCTGGTTTATGGCTCTGATGTATACTCAAAACCGTTCAATGTTTACAACTACAGTAAACTAAACAAATATGGCGAGAGCGAAGAACGAAAAGGGTGGTTTAGGGATAGAAAATGACGAATTATGATTTTGTTTATTGTTCAGGGCGAGGCAGGGTGATTCTGAACTCAACGCCAGAATGGTCCGTTAAATTTTGTGCGATCACCTGGCCATGATGATATTCAACGATCAAACGCACGATATACAGCCCAAGACCAAGGTGAGGTTGCTCAGCCTTTTTATCGCGAACCGATACCATCGATTCAAACAGATTAGCGTACATTTCTTCGGGCAAAGTTGGCCCTTTGTTGCTAATGATAATCTGCACCGTATCCTCGGTCAGGATCAGGTTAATTTTGATAACCGAGTCTGGGGTATGAAAATCAACTGCATTGTTGATGAGCTTATCAAGCATTTGTGCGATAAGATCCGGTGAGCCGACAATAGTGATACCGTCGTGAGTGGATACGAATAACTCAAATTTTTCATGCGAGTGTGCCAGCCGATAGCCTTCTATGCAGCCTTCAATAACATTTGTTATATTAAATTTTACGGGTTGTTCACCTTGCATGGTCTGTTCAAGGCGGGTTGCTTCACTCATGCGAGTGAGAATGTTATTGAGTCGTTCGATCCCCAGTTTTGCACGTTCTATGTAGATGGCATTGCCATTGTGTTTATCTGTATGGGCCAGATTTTCAAGTGAGGAGCGTACCACGGTGATCGGGGTTCGCAGTTCGTGTGAGAGTTTGCTGGCCATACTTTCAAGATAGCGGTTGTATTGCGCCAGTCGGTCTAGCATGTCAGACACACCTCGTGACAGATCACCAATTTCATCTCGGTCTGAGGTTGCGGCGATGACGCCGACTACACGTCCGTCCGGGGTGATGGCCTGGTCGGTGGCATCTCGTAGTCGTCGCACGCGTATTGTTAGTCGTGTTGCAAATGCAAGCAATACAACCGCAGCGATCAAAAAGGCCAGGGCACTGAGATTGAACAAGATCTCAAGCGCACGATTTTGGGCCAATAAGATAGAATTGCTGGTTTGTTCAATCGCTATCGCACCAATAACCTGACCCTGATTCACCACGGGGTAGGTTGCGGTAAGAATATTGACCTCTTTATCGGGTGTCTGTCGCCAGCGAACATCGGGGTCGCCTTTTAGAGCGTGTTTAAATTCTTCACTATTGAGGCGTGATGCATTTAATAGTTCATCATGAAATTCTGTCGCGGGCTGTTTCAGGATCAATTTATAAAATAACGACATTAGACCGGTGAAAAAACTGTATTCCTGTTCGGCTTGTTCATAGTCTGTCTGATGTTCAGTTTTAAGTAAGGAACCCGTACGGGCAATGACTCTATTATGTAAATCTATCACCCAGGTACGCGTGAGTGGTCGTTGTAATTTCGAGATCATCTCCTCGGCCTGTTGTGATGGGAACATCAAGGTGCCGAGGCCTTCAAGGTCATTTAATCCTGCGGTTGCGATCAAGGTATCGACTTCACGCTTTGCAGAATTATTAACATCGGCAATCGCGAACGATAAACGACTGCCGATTAATTTAAGTGGGATTCGAATTTCAATGTTATAACCGGATGCGGTCTCTTGCCATTCACCTTTAATACGTTTTTCTACGCGGAGTGGTTTTGGGGTATTTAAATCATCTGTGACCTGGTGGGCATTAACCCATCCAGGTGCAATTGTGGTTACGATATAGTGTTTAACTTCACCTTGCTTATTTTCAAGTACGATTCGTAAATGGTCGCTTTGATGTAATATGTAGTTATCAGGTTTATGATAAATAATATTTTCATCGCTAACTTCAAAAACGACATATAAATATTTCCCATAAGTGCCGAGTTGATGACGGTAGGATAATGAACTTGTCTCAGAACCTTTGAGCGCACTATTGGCATTGAACTGTTGCATGCGTTCCTGATAGGGTCGCCAGTCATCAAGATAACCGTCGAGCTGGATTCGTGAATGCAATGGGCGTACAAAGACATGTTGAATACGCGTAGTCGGTAGAGGTGCAACTGTCTGAGTGTTGAATAAGGTTGGACGGGTTGACATTACCGCCGCCACCATTTGTGTGCGCGTCAGTAAGGCATCCTCCTGCTGACTACGTAAATAAGACTCCATCTCCTGAATATATTGTGTGCCAATCCAGGGAATGATCAATAAACTAGAGGCGACCAGTAATAGTTTAAGACGGATACTAATTCGAAGGCGTGTTGATGTACGCTTGCTCATGGCTGGGTTTATGGTGTCTCGTTCCAGCGATATCCCATGCCATACACGGTATCGATGCAATCAAAGCGGTTATCCAAGCTACAAAATTTGTTGCGTATTCTTTTAATATGAGAAGTGATGGTGGCATCGTCTACGACAATTTTAGCGTCGCTCATTAATTGGTCGCGATTTTTAACATGGCCAGGTCGCAATGCCAGCGTATGCACAATCCAGAATTCAGTCAGGGTTAAATCAACCAGATTATCATTCCAGTGCGCGGTAAAGCGGTTCATATCCATCTTGAGTGGCCCACGGGTTATAAGGTCGTCCTCTGCAGTCGGTTTTTGCAGCGAATCCAGGCGACGGAAAAAGGCGCTGATTCGAGCGCACAGATTCGGAATGCTAATGTCTTTCGTTAAATAATCATCCGCGCCCAGGCGTAGGCCGGAAATGGTGTCGAGATCACTATCACGAGCCGTTAGAAATATAATCGGCAAGTTCTCGGACATCGAACGCAAGGCGCGACAGAGCTCAAAACCACCATCGATTTCATCATTTAAACCGATATCAAGCAGGGCCAGATCGGGTAAGCGCTGATTAAAGGCATGCATGGCCTCTTCACGGCCAGGATATTGATCAACCTGATAGCCTTGTTTGCTTAAGGCATCGGCGTAGTTCTCACGGATAGCCGGTTCATCCTCAACAATTGCAATGGTCTTGCTCATTCGTGCTCCTCCTTCAATTCCCTTATACCCTAGCATAAATTTATCGTGTATTGGGCTTGCCGCGCAAATTGCCATTATTGGTCATTATTCATCGGCAACTTTGCCGAATCCTACCCCAGCTCAGTCAGAGTTAGATAGCAGACTGTAACTGTACGAAAACACCGGCGCGTAAACGGAAACATTGAGGCCAGGGAGGGCACGCTGGAACAGGAGCGAATCATGTTACATCAAAATAATGACATAGAAAAAAATACCTTTGTTAATAAGAAAGAGAACGATCTGCTAAAGGTTATTCTCGATGTTATTCAACATGTGTTGATCCTGATTACGTTTTTGATGTTTTTTTCTTTTGTACAGGTGGCGATGGCAGCAGCCGAAGATAACCAGAACGCCTTATTATTGTATTCGACCGGCTCTAATGAATCTAGGTCGGCGGCAATGGTCAGAACCGATGTTGATATGCGTGTTAGTGGAATGATCAATCATACTCTGTTGACGCAGGTATTTAAGAACAGCCGTGATGAATGGGTGGAGGGGATCTATCAATTTACGTTACCCGAATCGGTTGTAGTGGATACGCTGCGGATACAGATGGGGGAGCGAGTAATTTATTCTGAAATAAAATCGAATGCACGGGCGCTTACTCAATACCAGAATGCAAAAAAAACAGGTAAACGCACGGCGTTATTAGAACAACATCGAGCGAATATATTTAGCAGCAAGATTGCCAATATTGCTCCAGGTGAAGAAGTACGAATCGAAATTTCGTTTCAATATTTAGTAAAATATGAACAAGGTGAATTTAAACTTCGCTTCCCAATGGCGATGTTGCCACGTTACCTCTTGGGGGTGACCGTATCTGAATGGGCCGATTTTGATCCATCCATATTGAATGGATTAAATGAAAATCAGTTAGCTAACACTATTCGATTACGTTATCCGGTAACTGGGTCAGACAAACCAGTACCTGTTTCCTTGCATATCGAGCTGGATGCGGGTTTTCCGCTCGTTGAGTTAGACAGTCGGTATCATGCTATCCACAAAACCAACCACGGTTCTGGCCGTTACAGTATTCGCTTTAAATCCGGTATAGTTTTATCGAAACGAGATTTCGAATTATTCTGGCGTCCCGAACCTGGGCAACGTCCCAGAACGTCGGTATTTCATGAAAAATTGGGTGACGAGCATTATTATTTTGCAATGTTATACCCACCACAACCCGAATTGTCCGATCAGACGTTACTCAATAAAGAAGTCGTTTATGTCATTGATACTTCAGGTTCTATGGCCGGGGTATCCATTCGGCAGGCTCGAGATGCGATGTTGACGGCATTGGATGATTTAGACCCAGAGGATTTCTTTAATATCATCACTTTCAACACACAAACGCATTCATTATTTAAGCAGTCCAGGCCAGCAAGTGTCCTGAACGTGGCGCGAGCACGTCAGTTTATTGCACTAACTAACGCCCGGGGCGGTACCGAGATGTTACCCGCCCTTAAAAAAGCATTGGCTTATAACGAGTCCGATGCTCGTCTTCGCCAGATAATTTATTTGACCGATGGTGCTGTTGTCAATGAGCAGGAGGTATTTGAACTGTTGCGCAAAAATATACAGCAAAATAGATTATTCACCATTGGGATAGGCCCGTCGCCCAATAGCTATTTCTTACATAATGCGGCCAGGATAGGCCGGGGTACTTATACTTATATAAGTAACATCAATGAGGTGTCGATGCGACTGGGTAAATTTTTAAAAAAGATTAACCGGCCGGTTTTGCAGAATATAAAAATTGAACACCTGTCCGGTAAGGCCGAGGTTGTACCACAGAATATTCCTGATTTATATGCGTATGAACCCGTGGTGTTCAGCATGAAGGCAAACGAACCTGTTGGCGTGGTTAATATCGTGGGTTACCGTGCGGATGAGCAATGGAGCAGGCGACTCCAATTGACTGACAGTAATAATGGTTTCGGGGTGGCAAAGTATTGGGCCAGACAAAAAATAAAAGCCTATCTGGACGCATCAACTGATATGAATAAAACGAAAAAGTTAGAGAAATCCATTACCGCGATAGCATTGAAACATAAAATTATGAGCCCGTATACAAGTCTGGTGGTGGTAGACAAGTCATTAACTGGTAATCCATCGAAACGAATATACAGTCATCCAATACCAGCAAGGTTAACGTCGATGCAGAACATGCAGGTTAAAACAGGCCAGGTTATCCCGCTATTGGCTAAAACAGCGACCGACACGCAGTTAAAATTCATTGTGGGTCTGGTTAGTCTGTTGCTTGCGGTGTTGGTCAGGATATTTTTACGTCGTCGTTATCAAAACAGAGAGTGGCTCTGATGCGTTTTTTGTCCGATAAAATTCTAAAGTGGATTGTATTTATCCTGGCCGTACTGGCCGTTTATTTTCTGGCCACAGCCTTTTACATACCGGTCAAAGCGATCATTGCGCAGAATTTACTGCATTCTGCCTGGCAGTCCACGCTAGCAGGAGATACCTCGGTTAAGCCATGGCCATGGGCGGATACGTGGCCGGTTGCTCGATTACGGGTACCGACATTGAATATCGATCAAATTGTGCTGGACGGTGACCAGGGCAGTAGTTTGGCTTTTGGTCCCGGGCAGCGTGTTCATAGTGTTAATGATAAATCATCCGGATTAACAATGATCAGCGCCCATCGAGATACGCATTTTAAATTTTTACAGTACGTTAAGTTAGGACACCGAATTGAACTGCAAAATGAATTTGGGGATGTAAATACCTATCAGATTGAAGATATGCAAATAATTGACTCAGAAGTAATGGGTATCCGCGCGCCCGAGCAAGGGCAATGGTTGACCCTGGTGACCTGTTATCCGTTTAATGTACTGGATAGCAATGGCCCACTTCGTTATGTTGTTTTCGCAGAACAGATTAAACCGTGCGCGAGCGAATCGTGTCAGAGCTAATGGTGAAGGAGAATTTCCTGTGAGTAAATATACCCTGTCTATAAATATACAATCTGAAACGAAAGAGCTGCTTGAAAACCTGATGGTGACTCTTGAAACCATCAACGGCGATATTGAGAATATCGATTCGGTTGAATTATTAACCGTCAGTGGCCCAAGTTTTATTGATTATCGAAGCAAGGCTGAATCGGAATCCGCCAATACCCCAAAACCAACGATCAATCAACGCAATCTGTTTTTAGACAAATGGGTTATTTCAGAACTGGATTGATATTTTACCGGATCGATATGGTTAGACTTTTTCAACAAAAATGGATCGTAATTTAGCTACCTCAAGACCGGCTTCATCGGCAAAACCAATGGCACGCGTTAAGCGTCCAGGTGCAGAACGTCCCATACACATATGCTGCAAGTCGCCGTTAATGCCTTCAACGAATCCAGCGATCAGGCGATCTCGATCGAATGTTTGCTTAGTTAACCATTCTTGAATATCAATCACGTCATTGGCTACGCGGGTGGCGAGTTCGCGGTGATCCTTCCATAGTGATTCGACGTTGCCGCCCGTTATCAGCCCAGAAATATTAGTCGTTAAAATATATACATTTTTACGCACTAACTCATAAAGCAATTCATCTTCATCGGCAACACTCTTAGCGGGAATATCCAGTGTGGCCAGAGCATCAACCAGCAATGGTGCCTGCGGGCCATAAGCCGGAGAAGGGATGAGGACTTTAAAATCCTGCCCCTTTTTTTTCTCAAACCAGACGGAAATGGCCGTGGGATTTTTATACGAATACGTTTGCCAGTCGCGTGGTAGTAATTCGTTTTGTAATAGCCCTAAACATGAATGCCAGGGAGGAGGTAGTTTCTGTAATACAGGATGAAGATCACTTTCACCCACCGAGATGAGCACTAGCAGGGGATTTGGATAGTCTTTCGCAACGGCGTGCATATCCATGTCGCGAGTGACGGGGATAACGGGATGTCCGAGTTTCAGGATTCCGCGGGCAAATACCCCGCCCATTTCACCGACTCCAACTAATATTACAGGTGCTTTCATTCGTACACATCCCTAAAATTATGATGTGGCTAGTATAATCTTAATTAATAATATAAAAAGTATTTCCGCGGTATTTTTATTGAAATTTGTTATTTTATTCAAGATG
>QILH01000163.1 GCA_003233255.1 Gammaproteobacteria bacterium
GCAAACGGGAAGGCAAAACTAAAGCTGAATATAATAACTCCACCGCTGAAGCCCTGTTGTTTAATATAAGAAAACATGCCTACAGATTTTATGTCCGGCGCGATACTGTTGCCCACGTAAAACAAATAAACAATAGTCGTCACAGCCAATAATAAAACTATGCTACTGATATTTTGTTTATTCATATGCTCACCTCATTAAGCTGGGCTATAAAGACGTATTTTACGTTTGTCGAAATGTATCTATAGGCGGTTGCGATAGAACTTTATTGGTACTGAGCAAACCGATAATAGTGATAGCAATAGCGCCGCCGATAATTCCAATGAGTATTGGCGTGATCGAAAATCCGTATTCGAATTTAAATACCTGTTTAGCGAGGATCATGCCCGTCATCGAAGCCGCAAAACCGGCAATTCCCCCAGAGATACCACCCAATAATAAAAATTCGGTACTGATGCCACGTAGAATCCATTTTTTCGAGGCTCCCAGAGTGTGCAACAGAGCTGCTTCCTGACGTCGTTCATCTTGCGTTGTTTTTAAAGCGGTCAACATAATAATCACTCCGATGATAAGGGTAAAACCCAGTAAATATTCAACCGCAATCGCGATGCGATCCATCAGAGTTCGTATACGGCTTATGATCACGTCAATATCAATTATCGATATATTGGGATATTGCTGAACCAGTCCAATTAAATGTTTAGCCTGATCACCATGAAGGTGCAAACTCGTAACCCAGTTAGCATCATAATCATCAAGTAGACCATGCGGTAACAGGGAAAAGAAGTTCACCCGGAACGATCCCCATTCCACACCCCGTATATTAACTAGCTCAACTTGCTGAATATCCCCACCGATATTAAATGTAAGTTTATCACCCAGGCTTAGATTAAATATGCTGGCGATCCTGGGATCTAATGATATATAGGGCTTACCTTTTTCATTGGCTTGCCACCACCGTCCTGCTATAACTTTGTTGCCGGCAGGAAGGTCTTTGCGCCACGACAGGTTAAATTCGTGTAAAACCATGTTTTTAGCCTGTTGATTCTCAAAATCATCGGCCTTAATTCCTTTACCATTAATTTCAATCAGGCGCCCTCGAACCATCGGTGAAAAGGGCGGAGGTGTGATGCCTTTTGATTCAAAAAAGGTCTTAATACCCGCCAGCTGATCTCGTTGAACATTGGTAATAAAATAATTTGGCGTATCAGTGGGCATCGTATTTCGCCATCCACTTAGTAATTCCGTTCTAATTTCGCCATTTAGTAAAATAAACATTATTCCGAGCCCAAACGCAGTAATTTGTAACGATGATAAATTACCTCGACGGGTCAGGTTAGCTAATCCGTAGCGCCAACTCACGCCTATCCAGTTGCGTAGTGGTTTTAACAAATAAACCGTAAGCCTTGCCGTAATATACAAGGCTAACAGGGTTCCAATCGTGCCGGCTAAAATATACTGAACAACCAGACCATCACCTAATTTCCAGACCCACAAGGTGAAAATTGCACCGATAAATATGATTACAAATGATTTACTGAATACAGATACATTTTCGTCTCTCCGTAATACGCGGATGGGCGATGCTTTACGCAGCAACCATATCGGCGGGAGAACAAATCCGAGCAAGGCAATTAAACCCGTTAACCCACCGGTTATTAAAGGGCTGAGGTCCGGTTGCGGCAAGTCTTCTATTATAAGATTTGACATGATTTCGGCTAGAGCAAATTGTGCAAGATAGCCAATGAGGCAACCTATTAAGATGACCACAGTGGCAAAAATTAACATCTCGATTAAAAAATAGTTAAATATTTTCGCCTGGGTAAGTCCCTGCGCACGCAGAATTGCCACGGTATCAACATGCCGACGAGTATAACGTTGTGCGGCCATCGCAGTGGCAATGCTGCCTAATAACACACTAATAAGTGCAATAATATTTAAAAAGAATTCTGCACGCTCAAAAGCAAATCGAATCTCAGGTCGCCCTCCGCGGACTGAAATGTACTGCTCTCCAGAGATAGGCGTAGCCTTTACCTTGTTACTAAAAGCATCAACAGCAAGCGGCTCCCCCGCGATCAAAAATCGGTGATTAATACGACTTCCTTTTTGCTCCAGAAAAGTATCCGGTAAATCTTTAATGTTCATCATCAATCGAGGCGCCATGCGAAAAAAGTCACCACCACGATCGGGTTCGTACTCAATTATTTTAGCAATAACAAATTCTTTACCGCCCAGAGTAACTTTTGTACCCAATGGAATTTGAAATGCCTGCAATAATCGTTGTGGAGCCCAAACTTCTCCAGATTTTGGTGCCCCATGATAACTAAAGCGTTCACCAAACGCTTCGTTTCTTAACTTCAATTCCCCTCGTAAGGGGTAGTGCTCATCTACCGCCTTGATTTCGACCAGTCTTAAATGATCAAAGGCTCTGAGCTCAGCAGTTGAATTTGAGTAGTCAATCAGAATGACACTGCGTAATAATTTCATATACGATGAAGATAGCTCGTATTCATTAGCAAGTTTGAACCGTTCTGGTTTAATCGGAATTTTTGCCGCAATCACAAAATCGGCCGCCAGTAGTTCGCTTGATTGCTCATGTATGGCACGATCAACTCGATTGGTAAAAAATCCTACCGTAGTAATACTGGCAACACAAATAATCAAGGCCATCGCCAGCAAATTAAGCTCACCGGCTTTCCAGTCACGGACTAAGAATCGTAGTGATAATTTAAACATTTTCTATTTATTAGTCTCATCTGATAATACTTCACCGCCCGACAGGGTGATCACTCTTTCACATCGACTTGCTAACCCGATATCATGGGTCGCTATAATCAGACTGGTTTGACGTTCATGATTAAGTTCAAATAAAAGATCGACCACCGTTTGGCTGGTTTTTAAATCAAGGTTTCCTGTCGGCTCGTCAGCAAATAATAGCACCGGTTTAATGACAAAAGCTCGTGCGATCGCACAACGCTGTTGTTCACCACCTGATAATTGATTTGGGTAGTGATCCAATCGGTGCGACAGGCCAACTCTATCTAGAATTGATAAGGTTTTAGATTTTGCCTGACTGGAATTCAATATCTCCAACGATAGCAGGACGTTTTCATAGGCCGTTAGATGCTGTAACAGTTGAAAAGACTGGAAGATAAAGGCAACTCGACCGGCCCTTAATTTAGCTCGTCCATCTTCACTTAATTTGGTAATATCTTTATCTGAAAAATAAATAGAACCCGCACTGGGTAAATCCAGTCCGGCTAACAACCCTAACAGGGTGGTTTTACCCGAGCCCGAGGCACCAACAATGGCATTGGTACTGGCGGCACTAAATGTTAAATTAATGGTCTTAAGGATCTGCAGGGGTTTACCCCCTGAGCTTAGAGTTTTGCTAACATTTTCAGCTTTTAAAAAAGGTATGCTCATGTCTCGTTTTGCTCTATTTATATCGATTTTTTTATTAATATTAGCCCCTCTTACCGGTACTGCGGCAGAGCCTAAAATTCTGGTTATGGGCGACAGCCTGAGTACCGCCTTTGGTATTGAGCGATCACAGGGTTGGGTCAGTCTGCTGCAAAATCATTTAAACTCAACCGGTAAATACTATAAAGTCATTAACGCCAGCGTCAGCGGAGAAACCACCCGGGGCGGACTGGTTCGTCTGCCTCGAACTCTAAAAAAACACCAGCCTGATATAGTAATCATTGCGTTAGGCGGTAATGATGGCCTGCGAGGTTTACCACTTAATCAATTTCGTAGTAACCTGGATACCATGATCTCACTAGCAAAATCATCGAATGCTAAAGTGCTGTTATCCGGGGTTCGTATCCCTCCGAATCTTGGCTTGACTTATGTCGCTGGCTTTATTCATGTTTATACGGAAATGGCTCAAAAACATAATATCCCGTTAGTTCAATATATACTTAAAAATGTATCGACTAAGGCGAACCTTATGCAAGACGATGGCATTCACCCAACGGCTAAAGCCCAGCCTGTTATTCTAAAAAACGTTTTATCTGAATTAAAAAAACTTATCTAAATAAGTAGATAAATTACGGCTTTATTCTTCAGCCGCTAATTCTGAAAAAATATTACTGAAGTAATCTATTCTCTCGCCAACATGTGCCTTTTGCTCGACGGTAATAGTTTCAGCAAAGGCTAACATCAAAGCTTTGACCTGTTTACTGTTATAAATCAGTTTTTGTTTGTGTTCATCCGTTTGGTAATCTTCTGGTGTATTAATTAATCTGACAAGCTGTTCTTTTTTTTGTTCTTTGCCAAGTTCATTAGCAAATAAAATTCCTTTTAATTCAGCTTGCCAGGCTGCCCTGAATTCCATCCGATCATCATGAATTGATTTGAATTTTTCAGGCCAGGATCTTAATAGAATTTCCTGTTCAGGGCTTAACTCGCCCACCCAGTCTGAAAAATTATCCACCATTTTGTTGCCACCATTTTCTATTTTTTCTGTTTCGGTGGTTTCAGAAAATTCTTCGACAATCTCTTTATTTTGTTCCGCAAACGTCTTAAATAAATCGAGCTTCTGTTCTTCATCAAGCGTTAAAAATAATTCAGTCATCTCAGGCGACACCTGTTCTAAAAGAGCCCGCCAGTAACCAGAAATTTGGGCAAATACTATCTCCGTATTTTCGTCATTTAAGCCTTGCTGAGTATATTTTTTTATTTCTTTTAAGTCTTCCGCATAGATCGTAAGTTGTGATTTTCGATGCCACTGCAGTAACTGTTCTATGCGTTTTTCTACATCGACTTCCTGTGCCTCGCTAAGAGTTACAAAATCATTCACCATTCCGGCTAACACCCAGTCGGCATTATTATAGAGTGTCTTGAAACTGCAAGCAGAAAGCACCAGCACCATACTGGCAAGCACAAACAGCTTGAAGGAAATTAACATCTTCATGTCACCACTGTAATAATCATGTTATCCCTGTGAATCAGTTCTTCCTCATCAATATAACCTAAAATTGATTCTATTTTGTCACTTGAGACCCCAATAAGTTTCACGGTTTCATCTGAATTATAATTGATTAATCCTCGAGCTATCTCAATACCTTGCTCACTGAGACAACTTACCATTTCACCGCGTTGAAACTGGCCTCGCACCGCTAAAATACCCACCGCAAGCAAACTGCCTCCCTTGCCCTGTAACACCTTGCAGGCACCTTTATCCAGAACCAATGACCCCGCTAATTGCAATTGCCCGGCAAGCCACTGTTTTCTGGCCGTCACCTGAGTTTGTGCCGCCATCAAACAAGTACCTAGATTTTCACCGTCCATTAATTTGTTTAATATATTCTCTTCTCGACCGGAGGCTATTATCGTCGATGAGCCAGAGCGAGCGGCTAATCGAGCTGCACGTAATTTTGTAACCATACCGCCGCGTCCAAGGTGACCGCCCTTATCACTGACCATGGCATCCAGACGATCGTCACCCACTTCGGCATCATGGACTATCTTTGCCTTGGGATTTTCTCGAGGATTACTTTCGTATAAACCCGCCTGATCAGTCAGAATAATCAAATGATCGGCTTCGATCAAATTGGCCACCAATGCGGCCAGGGTATCATTATCTCCAAAACGTATTTCATCATAAACAACCGTATCGTTTTCATTCACAACCGGAATAATCTGATGCTTAAGCAAGGTACGTAATGTACTGCGGGCATTCAGGTAACGTTGACGATTGGCCAGATCATCATGGGTTAGTAATACCTGCGCGGTATGAAAACTATACTTTTGAAAGGAAGATTCATAGGCCTGCACCAGCCCCATTTGCCCAATTGCCGCTGCCGCCTGTAATTCATGCAAAGCACGTGGGCGGACTTTCCATTTTAAACGAGCCATACCTTCGGCAACGGCACCCGATGAGACTAAAACTATTTCAATACCATTTTTTTTAAGCTGGGCCATCTGCGCGACCCACTGTTCGATGCCTTCACGGTTTAACCCCATGCCATCATTGGTCAATAAGGCACTGCCAATTTTGATAACAATTCGTTTTGCTGTTTTAATCGAGTTGCGCATTTTATTCTTTATTATCTATCATCTCAGAATCAGACTGCTCTTCTTCAGAATGAGTCCTTTGTTTATCAACTAATTCCATAATGTCATAACACAGTTGCTGGGTGCCTTCTTTTTGTAACGCAGATATTTTATATATCGGGCCTTTCCAGTCGATATTATCAATAACCGCCTGACAATGTTGCTCGCTATCGACATCAGGGGCTAAAAGATCGAGTTTATTCAACACCAGCCAGCGATCATAATCAGCCAGGTCATCACTGTACTTTTTCAATTCGTTTTCAATAGTTCGAAATGATTCCGAAGGATCACTCTCATCGTAAGGCACAACATCGACAATGTGTAACAACAGGCGCGTACGCGAGATGTGTTTTAAAAACTGAATACCCAGTCCGGCGCCTTCGGCTGCACCTTCAATGATGCCCGGTATATCGGCAATCACAAAGCTACGATCTGCTTCGATACGCACCACACCTAAATTCGGATACAAGGTGGTAAAAGGATAATCCGCCACCTTGGGTTTGGCCGAAGAAACGGAACGAATAAAGGTCGACTTGCCGGCATTCGGTAAGCCCAGCAGCCCTACATCGGCCAGTACTTTTAATTCCAGATGCAGCTGACGAACCTCGGCCGGTTTGCCCTTGGTGATCTTGCGCGGCGCACGATTGGTGCTGCTTTTAAAATTGATATTGCCCTGACCATGATAACCGCCCTGTGCCACTTTTAGTTGCTGACCCACTTTAATCAGCTCGCCCAAAATTTCCTGGGTATTTATTTCCACCACGATCGTGCCCAGTGGCACCTTGATATACAGGTCTTCCCCCCCTTTGCCGGTACAGTTTTTACCGCGCCCGGGCTGGCCATTTTCGGCCTTAAAGGTTCGGGTAAAACGAAAGTCCGCCAGGGTGTTGGAGTTATTATCGCCCACCAGATAAACGCTGCCACCATTGCCGCCATCCCCGCCATCGGGACCACCAAAGGGAATGTATTTCTCACGCCGAAAACTCAGACAACCGTCGCCGCCCTTGCCGGACTCGACTCTTATTTTGGCTTCATCTACAAATTTCATTTAAAACAACCACACCTAATTACGTCATTCTGTTGGACACAGGAATCATACATTTCGTCATACCCGCGAGGCACATTTCCTCTGGCGAGGAGAACCCAGCTCTTGTTCATATTGCTGGATCCCCTTCTCCAGGGGAATGAAACCAGGGGATGACAGCAAAATAGAGCATCTATAAGGTATAACATTAATACGCCTAAAACAAAAAAGCCCCGTCACTGACGAGGCTCTTTAGAATTTTAATCTACGTTTGAGCTTAAGCGGTGACGATGCTTACAAAGCTACGTTTATGCGGACCTTTTTTCTCAAACTTAACCACGCCGGTTGCCTTGGCAAACAGGGTGTCGTCTTTACCTCGTCCCACATTCAGTCCAGGGTGAAATTTGGTGCCGCGTTGACGAACCAGAATATTGCCTGCGAGCACTTGCTCACCACCAAAGCGTTTCACACCAAGGCGTTTCGATTCTGAATCGCGGCCGTTACGAGTACTACCACCTGCTTTTTTATGTGCCATCTATAAATCCTCTTAGCCGCTGATACCGGTTATTTCCAGCTCAGTAAAGTGCTGGCGGTGACCTTGTTCTTTCTGGTGATGCTTACGACGACGGAATTTGATAATGCGGATTTTTTTGCCGCGACCATGCGCCTTCACCGTTGCAGTCACTTTTCCACCATCTAGATACGGTGCGCCGACCTTAATATCTTCGCCATTGGCAACCATTAATACTTTATCCAGGTCGACACTGCTGCCTTCGTCGGCGGTCAGTTTTTCGACTTTGATGCTTTGACCTTCGGTCACTCGGTACTGCTTACCACCGGTTTCAATTACTGCGTACATCTACCTGATTCTCCTGGGAATTCTACACCGGCGGAGCCAATTTAAGAATGGAACCTGCCGTAAAGGGGCGCAATTTTATCCGCTTGGCGGGCCTGGGTCAAACCCCATTTTGACCTGCTTGACACATTTCGCCCATCCCCCTAGCATGCAGGGCTGAATGCGCGTCTGGAAACGCTAAATACATGAAAATAGAAGACATTTACGCCCTCATCGAAAAAGACATGGAGCAGGTCAACACCTGTATCAAAAGCAAATTAAGCTCTGAAGTCGTGCTGATCAATCAGGTAGGACAATATATCGTCCACAGCGGGGGCAAACGCCTGCGCCCGGTGCTGCATTTGCTCACCGCCAACGCATTCCAATATAAAGGCACTCAGCACATCGAGTGCGCCAGTCTAATCGAATTCATCCATACCGCCACCCTGCTGCACGACGACGTGGTTGATGCCTCAGAACTGCGGCGTGGTCAGGACACCGCCAACGCCGTGTTTGGCAACGAGGCCAGTGTGCTGGTCGGTGATTTCCTGTATTCCCGTGCCTTCCAGATGATGGTTGAGATCGACCAGATGCGTATCATGGACATTCTGGCCAATGCCACCAATACCATCGCCGAGGGTGAGGTTCAGCAGCTTCTGAATGTACACGACCCGGACACCACCGAAGCACGATATTTACAGGTGATCCACGATAAAACCGCCAAATTATTCGAGTCGGCGACTCAACTGGCCGCCGTACTCAGCCAGCAGGCTGAAACTGTCGAAAAGGCCATCGCCGACTACGGCATGCATCTGGGCACCGCCTTCCAGCTAATTGATGACGTACTGGACTACAGCCATTCCAGTGATGAAATCGGCAAAAATATCGGCGACGACCTGGCCGAGGGCAAACCCACCCTGCCCCTGATCTTCACCATGCGCAATGGCACACCTGAACAAAATAACCTGATGCGAGACGTAATCGAACATGGCGGACGTGAGCGCTTTGATGAGGTCAAACAGATCCTGACCGACGTCGGGGCCATTGCCTACACCGAACAAACCGCCCGTTCTGAGGCCGACAAGGCCATCGAGTGCCTGTCGGTATTACCGGATACTATATATAAGGAAGCCCTGCATGCATTGGCGGAGTTTTCGGTGAACCGAACCTATTAAGCCTGATTCCCAGTCAGCCTTTAATCAAGTATCATAAATTGGATACTCTACACTGGATTCACTCTCCAGCCTTCGAGTAAGCAAAGATTAAAGGGGGATTATCTATGCTTTTATCCAATCTGGAAATTATTCCAGGTCAACGAATTACCAAGCATCTCGGTCTTGTGCAAGGCAGCTCGGTACGTGCCAAACACGTCGGTCGAGATCTTATGGCCAGTCTGAAAAATATTTTTGGTGGTGAACTCAAAGGTTATACGGAGCTATTGCAGGAATCTCGAGCCGAAGCGGTTGATCGCATGGAGCAGCAAGCCAAAGCCATCGGCGCCAATGCCGTACTGAATATTCGTTTTTCGACATCAAGTGTGGCCGCCGGAGCAGCCGAGTTATTCGCCTACGGCACCGCCGTAATTCTGGAATAACCCCGTAGCATTATGATTGATCTAATCATCTTTGCCAGCCTGCTTGCACTCGGCTATTTCTTTGGCCGTATGGCCGAAACGCGCCATTACAAATCCATCATCAAACGAGAAAAGGCGCTTGCGCGCATCCCCGTTTTGGCCACTAAAATTCCTGATTTAAGCATAAAACCACAACACACTATCCTGGTCACGGGCAGCGTGGTGATTTCGGTCGATTACTTCAAACGATTTCTGGCCGGCTTGCGAAATATTATAGGTGGCCGGGTTAAATCCTACGAATCGTTAGTCGATCGTGCTCGTCGCGAAGCGATATTACGAATGAAAGAGCAGGCGCGTGTTAAGGGCGCAAACCTGATATTTAACGTCAAACTGGAAACCTCCAGCATTTCACAAGGGCGAGGTATTGGCTCCGTCGAGGTATTAGCTTACGGCACCGCTTTTATTGATTAAGTAATGTGGACTATTCTAACCCGCAGATTCCTGAAGGCATTAATACAAGTAAAGAGCATCCGCTAAAAGAATTTTTCCTGTTAACAATCGGCATCTTTGGCACCCTGGCCATCGCATTATTTATTCTCGGTGTACTCGCCGACAAACTCGCCCATTACCTTCCCTATAGCATCGAACAGGACGCTGAGCTGTTTGTCACAGGAACCCGTGACAAAGACCAACCCATCGTACGCTACCTGCAAGATCTGGCCGATAAAATCAGCGCTGTACAAAATTTACCTGAAGATATGAAAATAAAAATTCACTATGCCAATGACGATGTTGTCAATGCCTACGCAACGTTGGGCGGTAATGTGGTGTTATTTCGCGGCTTACTGGAAAAAATTCCTAACGAGAATGCGCTGACCATGGTAATGGCACACGAAATCGCGCATATAAAACACCGCCACCCGATTCGTAACTTCGGCAGCGGGGTCGTGATAGGTCTGGTCGCGACGTTAATAAGTGGGAGTCTGGGGGATAACATTACTGGACGGGCCATTGGTACCACCAGTGCGATAACAAGTTTCAGCTTTAGTCGAGATCATGAAACTGAGGCTGATGAAACGGCCATCCAATCTGTTAAAGCTATATACGGTCATTTAGCCGGTGCAAGTGAGCTGTTTTTGATCTTTAAAGAACTTGAAGGGCTGGATTTAACCCCCGAGATTCTTAGTACTCACCCGGAAACAGAATCACGCTTACGGCTGATAAAACAGCAGTCCAGTCAAAATGACAACAAAACGACTCCTTTACCAGAAGAGTTTCAAAATTGGCTTTATCTCCAGGAATAAAATGAGCTAAACTGAAACAATCGGGGCGTAGCGCAGCCTGGTAGCGCACTTCGTTCGGGACGAAGGGGTCGGAGGTTCAAATCCTCTCGCCCCGACCAACTTTTATAATTCTTCGTTCATATAATCCATTCACTCATCAGAAACAAATCGCATAAGAAGTTTAATATCGCCGCCATCCGCAGCACGAAGAGCCTGAATATATTGTTCTCGACGTTCATTCATTGCTTGCAAATCATAGCCACCGGCCCAGTCAATGGGATCTACTTTAAGTAATTTTGTTAACATGGCATCAGCCATTATCCGCGCATGACGTCCGTTACCATTGGGAAAAACATGTACATAAACCAGCCTGTGATGAAAACGAACGGCGGCCTCCAAAGGCTCATATGTACCGTTCTCAATCCAGAAACCTGTATCATCCAAAAGTATACGTAGTTGCACACCGATCTGGACTGGATCAATCCCAATGTTTTTTTCTGTCTGCCTGAACGTTCCAGTCCATGCCCAAACATCGCCAAACAAGCGTTTGTGCAGCTCTCGTACAAACCCTTCGTTTAAAATATCTGTATCTTTGTTCCGCTGGAGCCAAACCAGCCCGTCCTGAATGTTGGCCTGCTCAAGATGATCAAGCTGTCCGCGTGTCGTGACATGCTTGAACTTGAGCCCTTCCATCTCATCGGGATCAAGTGGTGTTGCGCCGTCGGGATATTCAATACTCATTTATCATCATCCCAAAAATCAGAAGGCTGCCTGTCCATCATATCCTTTTGAAGACGCTCGATTTCAAATTGTATTTTCTGGCTCGATAATGTTTGTCCTTCAAGCGCCATATGTTTATTCGTTCGTTCTACAATAGCGGTCGCTTTTTTTCTGGCTCGCGCCTCAATAACATCTTTTACGGTCTTTTCTGGCACAATGGCGTAGACGAAACGATACCCCATTGCCTCGGCCATATGTTGCATGGTTTTTATCGTGACGCTACCGGCTAGCTCATTTTTTTCTGTTTTAGAGACTTGCGCACGCGAAACGCCAAGCCGCCTCGCGAGCTGCGCGCCTGACATTTGCAGCGCCTTACGGGCTGTACATAACCAGCCCTCAGGCGGCAGGCTGATCTCCTGCACCTGATGAGCCGCACGGTCGATAATCTCCTGGTACTGGATAGATACGATGTCTTTAATGCTCATGGTTAACCTATATATTGACATAACATAATATATGTATACTTATAAGTTAACAAATAACCCATTAATGTCAACCTATTTGTTAACATTTATGACTTGGGCGAGATCCATTTAAGGTTGCTGCGTTTAAACCCGATGCGTTTTTGGGACAACTTTGGGACAATTGCATTCTGTTTTTAAACAAGAGTGCGAACGCTTGGCAACATTCGAAAAACGTGGACTGGGACAATGGCGGGTACGTGTTAGAAAACACGGTTACCCCGATGTGTCACGCACGTTTGATAAGCGCTCTAAAGCCGAGCGCTGGGCCAAGAAAACTGAAATGGATGACATGGAATTCGTTTCACGCAAGGAGGCACAACGTACCACCCTTAAAAAGTTATTAGAACGATATCGTGATGAGATTACCGCCCAGAAAAAAGGCGCAGTTAATGAGACCTATCAAATAAATAAAATGCTTCGGCATCCTATTTGTAAGTGTACACTCAGTACCCTCACACTGGTTGATATCGCAGCATATCGAAACCAACGACTTAAGACAGTCTCTCCCAGCTCGGTTTACAGAGAATTGGACATCATTAGTCACGCTATCAACATAACGATTAACAGCAGAGCTGGGGGGTTTACCCAATGTAATTAAATGAGTCACATCCTGTATTCAATACTATTTCAAACGTTGATCAAACACACAGTTAACCGCTTCCCCATAGTTTACAGCATCCGTAAATTGCGAATGCTCCGGATTCAGAATACAAATCTGCTGTTGCGGCACAACGATACTCGGTAGCAGCAAACCAACTGACTCTTGTGATCGAACCCAGGCTTCACCAATATCCCTTGATATATTATTGGGCGGTTCGTTGTACCAGCCATCCGGTAAATCATCCAGGTCCAAAGCGATTAAGGCGTTATTATCAACTGTGACTTGAAAATACACATAGGCTTTCAAGAGGTCACTGCCATTCAATTTCGTTAGCAACTCCAGTTCGGCTAAGGCAAGACTATCCGCAGTATAGATAACTTTGGTGTATTGATGATTCCACCGGCCGGGATATTCTGCCGCGCCCATTCCTGTAAATGCCGTCGCTTGATGTTTTTTTTTCGTAATTCTATAAAACTGCACTTAATCAAAACACTCCATGTTCCAATTGCCCAATCAGTTGTACTACTTCATCATAGCCTGGATTGGTTTCAGCATATTCGAGGGGGGTTTCCCCGCCTAAGCCTTTGTTCGGTGACTTTAGCCAATTGTTTGATGCCATGCGCTCACCCTCAAAAAGCTCTGAGCTTAACGCAGCAAGTTTAGCTAAACGGTACACACGATCAGATTCTGTGGAAGTTAGGCGCGCGGATTTGCGTCTGGCCAGAGTGCGTTTTGATATATTGGTATAGCGGGAAAACTCCAGGTCGCCTAAATTCAAGTAGGATTTCACTGCATCCATGCGCTTAGGGACAAATCCTTCCTCGATACGCTTCATAAT
>QILH01000241.1 GCA_003233255.1 Gammaproteobacteria bacterium
GTATGGTTTAGATTTCCTTCTACCTTCTTACGTAAAACATTAGGTGAGATGGCTTCGCTGTTTGTCGATGGCCCGATTATTAAACCTGAGCGATTAGAACAGATAAAATTTAATTATCGTTTTCCTGATTTACGAGGCGCATTGATGGATCTGATTTAACTTTTATCCGTTTATGGAATATTTAAAATATACCGGTATATGTATTCTCGGAGAACAGCATGATTCAAACGAAATTACACACATTTGTCCAATGTATTCAAACTGAATTAGGTAGCAATGAATGGAAGAAGTTACATCCTGATATTATTCAGCGTTTCATACCTTCTACTCATTTTCAACAATTACGATACATCGGGGTTGTAAATTGGGTTTATTGTTCGCCCATCGGCAAATTAATTGCCCTGTTTTTAAAGCCATTGCAAATATTATCCGAGCAAAATGCACGTAATGTCCAATTTGAGTTTATTATTAATCATCAAGTCAGAAAAATAAAAAAACAACGACGATACTTTCTGGGTTCAGATGAAATATTTACCTTCCGATCGAGCTTCGCACACCTACCCATATTGCATGAAGAATTTAAGGCTGGCATCGGGATGAAATTAAAACTTTCTGTTGATAATGGAGATCTGGTATTTAACGATCAAGGATATTTCTGGCGTATTGGTAAGTGGCGAATATCTATCCCGCGTTGGTGCTCCATTGGAAAATTCGAGTTACTACATCAGAATATTAATCACCATTATTTTCAGGTGATAATTCTTATATCTCACCCCGTATTTGGTGTGTTATTTTACCAACGCGGAATTTTCTTTAAAACTTGATGCGACATATAAGCTAAATCAACCGTTAGTGATATTTTTTTCTGATTCGTCACTAACCTGTGTTTTATCAGAACTAACTTCATTAATAGCAGGTTCGCCCTTATGCAAACTATTTAAACGACGTGAATATGCATCCCGGTTTACGCGCCAGTTCGTTAAATATGCAAAATAATAAACCACCTTAAACATGAATAACGGGAATTTTACTTTTGTATCGGTAAAAAGATCCCCCGCCAGTAAAGACAGAGCACCCTCCTCAATACGAAACCAGTTTCGAGGCCCCATAAACATGTTGCGCATTGCTGGTTGAGTAATTCGATATATAAACCAGGAAAAGGTCTTCAAACCATACCGAATAGCTCGATCATATTCTTTTAACAGTCTATTGGCACTCGCAGGATTTTCTAACAAGCCATCCACCACATCGGCTGCGCGCATCGCAGCATTCATCGCCAGTAATACCCCGCTGGAAAAAACCGGATCAACAAAAGCAAAGGCATCGCCTACAATCAAATAACCTTTGCCATACATATGCTTAAGTTTGTACGAAAAATTACCCGTGGCCGTTACCGGTGAAATTAATTCGGCATTAGCCATTCTTTGCTGTGCGGCTGGACAGAGTTTAATTGTGTCCAGCAAAAACTGCTCCACCTCAATCTGACGAGAGTTTAAATAATACGGCCAACAAACCGCCCCCACACTCATGCTGCCATCTTTAAACGGTATAAACCAAAACCATCCATGTTCAAACCAGTAGATACTGATGTTTCCTTCATCCTTTCCAGCTCGCCGTTCTACGCCGGAGAAATGTCCAAACACCGCCGCACTGCTATGTTCTTTACTTCGTTGTTTGGTTTTAAATTTATTACCTAACACCGTGCTACGTCCAGAGGCATCGATCAGATATCGAGCATGCCATGTCTGTATTTTGCCCTGCCCGTCACGCGTATGAACAAAACAACTCTCATCGTTCTGGAACTCAACATCAGTAACACATATATTTTCTAAACCCGTCACCCCTTTTTTCCTGGCATTTTCAAACAGCATTTTATCGAATTTATCCCGCTGAACTTCGTACGCATAATGATGGGTTTTATTTAAGGCATTCTTGAAATAATAGGTAGTCGGCTTGTCGCGACTGGTGCAGTTAAATTCAACGCCATACTTAAGTATGCCCATCTCATGCACCTGTTCAAGTACACCTAATTTATCCAGGATAGGGAGATTCATTGGTAACAGCGATTCACCAATATGAAATTTGGGGTGGGCATCCTTTTCCAGTTGGGTCACCGACCAGCCCCGTTCAGCTAGAAGCGAGGACACCGTCGAACCCGCAGGCCCTCCACCAATAACCAGTACATCACACTTTTGCATAGCTTTTTATTATCTCAAAATACCCAAATATCGACGTATCTTAACCTATATATATAGTATGTAAATTATTTTACTCATTTCCCATATTGAAGCCTTCCGCTCGAACAGAAATTCGGAGCATATTCCTGCACACAAATTGTTGACCATAAACAACTTAATGGCCGATTTCACTGGGAATCAACCTGAATAACCCCCCGATATCTTAAAATATAGATCGATCAGTAACTCTATTATTAATTTTACGGTTATAAGGCCTCAAGCTCATATATACTTCACCCGATAAATATGGGAACGATTATATTTAGGTATAAGGCAGCTGGTTGGCTAAAATATATACACTTTTCCAAAATCTTCGCTTTGGTGTCAGGCAACGGGTCGCGCTCACCTTATTGGTTGGCCTGCTGATCAGTCTGACGATCAACTCCTGGTTCTCAATCCAGGAGTCAGCCCGCTATACCAACGAAGAAATCAATCGTAGTGGCCAGCTAATAAGTAAAATTATATCGCATTCGATCGCCAACTCCGTTGTCGGTTATGATTATCACGGTATACAACTGTTCATTGATGAAGCCACAAAAAGTGATGTCCAATATATAAAAGTACTCAATGCCAAAGGCAATACCATGGCTGAAACGGAGTTGGCAAACAAAGACCTTACTGGCCTTCAATTTTTTAATGCCAGCATAAATATCGAAGACAACACAGTCGGCCACCTGACCATAGGATTAAACACAGACGCTATCATTGCGACAATTGATGCGCAAAAAAAGTCACTCGTCATTAGAGAGGCTGCGGTCATTGTTTTCATTTTGCTTATCGAATTACTGGCATTATCTATTCTTATCATTAGACCCCTTTCGCTAATATCCGTCGCTCTATCTCAACAAACCAATAATCAAGGTGTTCTTCCCCGTGAGATCGAGCTGAATAGCCAGGATGAATTTGGTGACATTGCTCGGAAATTTAATGCCCTGCGAACCCAGCTCAATACAGCACATCAGGCATTACAGGGAAAAGTAAACGTTGCAGATAAAAAATTACGCATGGCTAACGAAAAGCTCTTGAGAAATTCCCAAAAATTAGAAGAAACAAACCGTGAACTGGTCAATCAAGCCGTTACCGATCCCCTCACAGGTTTGTTCAACCGCCGGAAATTCCAGTCATTGATAAAATCAAGTATCGAATCAGTCGAGCAGAGTAATGAGAGCCTGTCGTTATTAGTCGCAGACGTCGACTACTTTAAAAAAATCAATGACAAGTACGGCCACGACGTTGGTGATAAAGTGCTTCAGGAGATTGCCATTCGGCTAACCGAAGGCATTCGTAAGAGTGACATTATTTGTCGTATCGGCGGCGAAGAATTTGCAATTTTTTGCTACCAGGCGGGATCACAGGACGCCTATAACATTGCCGAAAAGCTGCGCCTGCTAATAGAAACAACAGAGATCAAAATCAACGACAACACTCTAAAAATTACCATGAGTATCGGTATTGCTACCCCGGGCGTTGGCGCAGCTCTGCATTGCCCAGATTGTCTCTATCGTCAGGCCGATATTGCTCTATACTCAAGCAAAAGTACCGGTCGCAATCGTGTCACCCATTTTCATGAAGTTGATCTGGATGATATTGAAGACCTTGATGTTAAATTAAATATGGATGAACAACACCGTGCATAAATTATTCGTCATATTTTTGCTTTGTATATCTTTATTGATAAGTAAATCCTTACTCGCAGCAGAGGAGGAACTTTTCATGGGGTCGGTTGCTATGGATATCCCGGCGGTCATGTATAAACGATTGTATCCTCTCACCGATTATCTGAGTAAGTCCATAGGACGGGATATATCATTGAAGTTGTCTCCAAATATGAAGGAAGCCATCAATCAGGTCGCCACAAATAAAGTCCATATTTCTTATTTAACCCCCGTCGCATACATTAAAGCCCATGAAAAAGGACGGGCGCGGCTTGTGGCCAAAACAGTTACCAGCGATCGAAGTTCGTTTCAGTTAATGATCGTGGTCAGACAGGATAGTCCAATAAAATCCGTTGCCGACCTGAACCAGAAAAGCTTTGCCTTTGGTGATCCGGCCGCGCTCTTACAACGAGCCGTCGTGGTCGGCGCGGGCATCAAGCTCGATCAATTCGCGGAAGTAAAATATCTGGGGCATTATGACAATATAGCTCGTGGCGTCAAAAGCGGAGATTTTGATGCCGGAATACTAAAAGACACCCTGGTCAATAAATGGCAAGATAAGGGCTTACGTGTGCTATTTACCTCTCCGGCTTTGCCGCCTTATAACATCGTTGTGAATGGCGAACTTCCTGACCCTCTTTATCAAAAGATAAAATCCGCCTTCCTGAGCCTGGATCCCACTAACCCCGCGCACCTTAAAATCATAAAGTCTCTAGACAAAAAATATACGGGATTTACCGAGACAACGGACAAAGAATATGACGTGGTAAGAGATCTCGTAGCACCATTCCTGAGATAACCATCCCACCTCAGCGGCTCAATGCCACTCATACCGGTGTAAGATTTATCCTACCGGTTAAAAAGCCTTATCTTACAGACAAAAGCCTAAAGTCCGTCTAAAATTCCTGTAATAAAAATACGGCCAGGTTGGCATTAAAATTGCTTTTATCAAGACAAAATGTACTCAATGCTGGAAGGATAATAAAAATGACCTTATGTAATACCAATGACAACAAAAACGTTTTTAAAACCGTCAAACTTCAGGCGGGTGCCATGTCAATCGGGCGTGCCGCCGATAACGACCTGCATTTGCCAGATACCACCGTGAGTTCATACCATGCTCAAATATTTACTTACCTTGATGCCTCTTACATAGAAGACCTCGGCAGCACTAACTGTACGTTCTTGAATGGTAAACGAATTCAGAAACATACCCTGCATGCGGGTGATGTCATCAAACTGGGTAAACACGAATTTGAGATAAGTATCAACCAGTAATCTAAATAGCGGTTCCTGATACCCGATCACGTAAGGGAACGTCCAGGTGGACTGACATTAGAATTTCTATTTAGGTGCGACTACTTTACAAGATCCCTCGCTTCGTTTCACGTGCTTTGAACCACAGCCGCGTTTCATACAATATCCCCTACGCTCCGCTCTGGCCAGGATGACAGATGAATAATTCAGGACGACAATACCCATTGTCATTCTGAGTGCGTTCTTTGCACAAAGATCTAAATAATTTTTTCAAAGACCAGATCACTTAAGGAAACTTCAAAGTGGACGGGTATTTGGATCGCCTATTTAGACTGGATTATCTGATGCTACAGCTCTGGGAGATTAGATTAATCAAGTGGGATTCTCGCCAAAATCAAACCATACACCGGACACAATGTAACCTATGATACATATGCCAAATCTTTTTTTAGATATACTCTGGCAGATTGACAAAACAACGACGACAAATAGCGTTGCCAAGGGGATGCAGTGAGTACACTCATTATAATTTCTATTATTTCTGCTCTGACCATGCTCTATGCGCTCTGGTCGGTCATTTCACTAAGAAAAAATGTCCCAGGCGGTTTAATCGGAAATAAGCTTAATGGGCTCATGGCTCTAGTCGTATTATTTTCCATTAGTTATATAATGGTTCCTTTTCTGGGGCAGTTATCCCAGGAAACACTCACTATCACCATGAATATTATTCTCCTCTTTGGCGCCGTGTATGTGGTAGCCACAATTTCACTTATTAAGCGTATTATCCAGACATTAACGGATTAAACTCTTAGGCACCTACATGAACCCATCCATCGTTTTTTCTAAAACAAGTCGCGGTCAAGATGTAATAACTAAACGTGCCCGCGGACTTGATCATAGCTTGCGCCTGGCCCTAATTTTGGTCGATGGTCATTCATCGGTTAATCAACTTAAATTGAAAGCGATGACGATGAGCAACCTGGAAAAGAATCTTGAAGTGTTAGCACTGAATGGATTGATTCAGGCTAAAAACGATTCGTGGCAGACAATAAAGGATAATTCGCATACGTCACAAATACCATCCTCAACTCCTGATATATCAAAAATAAAGGCTCGCCTGATTGACGCCGCCATATTGGTGCTGGGTGATGAAGCCGATAGAGTCATTAACCTGTTACGCGAAACCTTAGATTCGCCACAGGCCCTGCGCGAAACGGTCAGTCGGTGTAAAAAAATAATACAACTAACTGTCGATGAACATCGTGCAACCGAATTAAACGAACTTTGTCAAAATATTTTACTAAAAATTGACCTCTCAAAACAACAATTGTAAACAACGCCATAATGATACCGGCTACAAGAATTCTCAAACCCTGAATTAAAAAAGCCAGGCGAATGCCTGGCTAAATAATTTTATGGTTTAAATTTTGTATATTATCAATTGACGTTAATGCGTGTCCTGGCCGTGCCTAACACGTCACCAGTAACCCAATGTTTGATATCAATCTCCACTGTATAGCTGCCGCTGCTGGAAGGATTAAGCAAAATGTCATAACGTTCCGCGGAAACCGTTTCCAGTGACGTTGCATCCATCGCATTGGGGAATGCGCGTCCATCGGAAGCCACCACCGAGCCGGTTAAACCCCCAAAGCGAATGGTCTGCGGTAAAAATCCAGCATTGATGTAACGCACTAACAATGTTTCACCCCGGTTCATATCCACCGCAACGCGGCTATCCGTAAGCGCAGATTGGGCACCATCGACTCCGGTAATAATGAAGTAATCCGGATTTAAATCATTCAGACCAACATCACCACCACAGGTACCCGCATTCCAGGGATTACCACGCCAACTGGAATCGATTTCATCTACTGCCCAGATAGCTTCCACATCGTAACTGGGACCACCCTCAAACACCCGCCCCGGACCTTCGGGGGGATCAATAATGAGGGCACCGTACATCCCCATTTCAGCATGTAATGGCGTATTGGTATGACAGTGATAAAAATACGTGCCCGCATGCGATGCCAGCCATTGATAGGTGTATGTGCCTTGCACATCAAACGAGGTGTGGCCCACACCATCATTTTCGGTGCTGGGTTCTATACCGTGATGGTGAATGGTGTGCAACCACATCATGCCAGGGTTGCTTAGCACCGTGTGTACGATTTGCCCTTGATTCACACGAATAGCCGGGGAAGGAAACGATCCACCCATGCCGCCCATACCTCCGCCGCCATCGGTAAACCCCCAAATTGTCACGTTACGCCCATCGTCCATGCGCATGGAACCATTCATATAAATTCCACGATTAAACGTTACGTCCGGAGTGGTTAAACCCGGTGTTGCAGGTGCTCCCGGGTAAGTATAACAAGCTCCACCCATGCCACCGCCGCCACCCATGCCACCACCACCCATACCGGATGATGAGGTCGTTGAACTTCCTCTTCTTCTGCCCATAATATTTCTCCAATAACGTACATATTACAGCCTGGCTGCACTATGAATTAATTTGACCAGGAATGACTATTTAAAGTCGATGTTTGTTGCCGCACCGAATTGATACAGTCCGCCACCGGCGGTTTGAGTCATTTCATCATGCAAGTGCATAACGTATTTGCCTTTGGTCACAGACGGATAGGCATCGGGTGGTGGCTCGAAGGGGTAGATGGCATCAAATTGTCCCATGTTATTGTCAACCCCGATGATATCTTTTAGCCAAATATCATTTCGAATCTGGCCGTTGCTGGTGAGATATTCAAGATGGTTCGCATGCCAGTGTAGAGAATGGCTACACATGCCTACATTTAAACAACGAATCAGGGTTCGATCTCCAATAGAACCGGACAACTTGGTTCTAGGATCATAAAACGCATTAACATCAGGATCCGTGTAATTAGGAGAACCCGGTGGCCGTGCGCTTAATCCATTCATCGTGAAGTAACGAGGTTTAAACGCCGTATTCGGACTATTGTCATTTTGCATTCGGACATTCCACGCCGGATCCACTTCATTAAGCACCCAGAAAAGTTGTTTTTTAAATGTCGGGCTGCCACTGTAAAGCTCATCACTGCTGCCTTGTGGCATGATCGCAAAACCACCATGCAGGCCAATCACACGGTTATAGGGTGCATTGAGTTTATCGTAAAATAGATATGAACCGGCCTGATCTGCGGTAAACGAAACGGTTCTCGTGTCACCACCGTTAATGGTTCCGCTATCAATCACACCGTCGATCACGAAACTATGATCGGTATTAAGTGTGTTCACGAGGGTGATATTAACCGTATCACCTTCCTGCACAATCAACGATTGAGCGGGCACATCTAGACCACCTGCACTACTACTAAACCCTTTAAAGTAGGCGGTACTGCCATCTGCCAACGGTAGCATTCCATCTGTTATAAAGAATGTCTGGTTGATGGTGGCGGCATAGGCTCGAGATGACCAGCTCAGTAATCCCGACATGCCAGAGACGGCACTTGCGAGACCGACGGTGCCTGCTTTTAAAAATAGTCGTCGTTTCATAATTGCTCCTTGAATACATGTTCTGTTGGGGGGGGAGCAAGCAAGTTAACGATATCGAGGGTCGATGTATGTATTACGCTACACACACTATTAATATGTGCCTAAGAACACACAAAGAAATAATGATAATTCTTATTTAGCTTGCTGTAATTGTTGAAGTCCTTCAGGGGAGAGAATATCCATAAAACCACGTGAGAGTTTTATAATTTTTCGTTGTTCAAATTCTTTAAGAATACGGCTAATCATTTCGCGGGTAGTGCCTAATTCTCTTGCTAAAGCCTGGTGAGTAATATCAATACGCACTGTTTTTCCTTGCTTCGCGAGTTGAGCAATTAAATTGGCCAGACGTATATCCAAATTTTCAAAGGCCGTTTCCTGAATCAAACACATTAAATCACATAAATGACTATTGAGCGTCGACAACACGATATTTCGAAATTTCTCAGATTCACGCAAAACTATCTGGAAATCCTGGCTGTTGATACCTAAAGCATTAATATCAGTCTCAGCTTCAGCTTCAGCAAATACACCATCCCCTTTGTTCTGATAAAAACTGTTTAAGCTCAATATACACAAATCGCCAGGACTAACCCGATACAGTGTAATCTCACGACCACTTTTTGAAGGGTTATATACCCTGATCGACCCCGACAACAACAGCATAATCTGTTGCATAGGCGCACTACCTCGCATAAGTGTCGTACCGCGAGATGCTTTTATTTGTCGCGAAGCTCTTATTGCATTGGTCCACGCAATATCATCAATATTCGCCCATTCAGGATATGAGTTAACCAGAAGTTCACGTTCCAGTAATTGCAATGCTTTATCGTCGCTTAGATTATCGGATTTAGATCTATTATTTTCCTGAAACCGTGAATCCAGAAAATTATTTACATGACTCATCTGCACACACCTTTATGATATATCAAACAATCCATTCTCTGATTTTCCTTAATATCGAACGGTCTCAACCCATCACCACACAATTTATCTATTCTTAATCTTTTGTATGTACCTTTTGATACATAGAATAAAAATGAGTTTTAGGTTATGACAGAATTCACATCGACTTTATGGACGGCTTGTTCATTCTCCAACAAGTTTAATACTAAAGTATCCCTACAAAAATAATATTTATGTATATTTACGATGGCTTATGTTTATAGCGAATAACTCGAACAGGTCAAAGACCGTTATGAAATAACAACTTGCCAATCCGACTGAACCATGAAGGGAAAATCTACACTAAAGACAGCTAATTTTGCTAATGGAGAGGGTAAAATCTGAGGTTGAGAGGCTGGCTGGCCTGGGCCATACTTATGTTGCGGATCACACAGATGTTCGAGAGCAACCACGAAACAGAAAAACCATTACCATAAAAAATCCCTGACACTTTACAACATCATGAATTTTGGTATTCACCAGAACGAATAGAACTCGTTCAGGAAATAATTGTAGCATAGCATTTTGGTAGTAGGTCACGTACCATGATTTTTCGATACTCATAAAAAAACCTCGACACTTACGTTGTGAAAATTTTTTACTCTGTCCCCAAATTTTCTTAAAGTTTATCCTATATAAAACCGCTATATACGCAATACATTAGATTTAGTCCGCTGCAGGAGCGAGTTAGATGAAACAAAATCTTCCGGTCAATGACATTGAGCGTGACTATGCGAACACCGTAAACATTCTCTCTACCACTGATCTTAAAGGTGCCATTAGCTATTTCAATGATGATTTTCTGAAGATTAGTGGCTTTGATCCCGCGGAGCTCATTAACAAAAATCATAACGTGATCCGTCATCCCGAAATGCCACCAGCCGCATTCGGGGATCTATGGGATACAATAAAAGATGGTCGATCCTGGATGGGCATCGTTAAAAATCGCTGTAAAAACGGCGATTTTTATTGGGTCGACGCTTATGTCACACCAATAAGGCATAATGGGAAAATCGCGGAATACCAATCGGTTCGTCAAAAACCCACTCGTGCGCGTGTCAACCGCGCAGAGAAGGTATACCAACAGCTACTTAAAGGTAAATCCCCACGAGAAATACAGACGTCAAAAATTAGCACGACGGCCAAGGTCATAATGACAACGATTGCGTCGCTGTTAGTAAGCGGTCTGCTAGTATCGAGCATTCTAAATATTGAGCCCTTAGCCGCCGTTGTTCTATTGGCCACAGCCGGTATATTTTCGTCCTTAGCGGCCTTCTTTTCATTACGCCCACTCACGAAAGCCGTCGATAAGGCACGTTCCGTTACCGACAACCCTATTGCTCGTTATATCTATACCGGCCGTCGCGATGATATAGGATCCCTGTTGCTGGCTATGAAGTCGCTAAGTTCGGAAACCACTGGAGTTGTCGGGCGCATATCGGATGATTCAAAAAAGCTTTCTTCGTGTGCTAACAGTCTGGCCAAAACAACCGCGATAGCCAATCAAGGTGTACAGGATCAATATGCTGAGACTGACATGGTCGCGACAGCGACCAATGAAATGAGTGCGAGTATTACGGAGATTTCTAGCAACGCGCAACAAACCGCCTATGCAGCAAAAGAAGCCATGAATGAATCGAATAAAGGCAAGGAGGTCGTTGAATCAACATCGTCATCTATCGAGGCACTTGCGCATAATGTAAAACACGCGTCCAGTGTTATCGAGAATGTAAAAAATGACAGTAAAGATATCAGTTCCATTGTAGACGTCATCCGTGGCATATCTGAACAAACCAACCTTCTCGCCCTTAATGCGGCTATCGAGGCGGCAAGAGCAGGCGAACAGGGCCGTGGATTTGCCATAGTCGCTGACGAGGTCAGGACACTTGCAAGCAGAACAAATGCCGCCACTGCCGAGATACAGCAGATGATCGAAAAACTTCAATCAGGTACCAATGAAGCGGTTACTGTTATGGCAAAGAGTTGCGAGGATGCTAGCAACACTGTAGAACAAGCAACGGCAGCGACCCAGTCGCTAGAAGCAATCACCAACGCAATCATAAAAATCAATGACATGAGCACCACCATTGCATCGGCCGTAGTGGAACAAAGCACAGTTGCAGAAGAGATTAATCAGGGTATTGTGAGAATAAGAGATACCGCTGAAACGACGATGAATGCGTCAAAGAATATGCAAGAAGCCAGCACCGCGATGGGCAATCTTGCCCATAGCCTGAAAGATTTATCTGAAGATTTCTGGGCAAAGAAGAGTAAAGTCTAAAGGCGCCTCTTTATTGCGTAAAATATTTTATCACCAGACAGTACAAAAACAGTTTCCACTATTTTTCTACCCATAAGAAAAAGCCCTGTACTCTTTCGAATACAGGGCCGTTGGTATTAAAGCCTGGCAGTTTAGGCCATGGATGCCCTTATGTCGCGTAGCACACGGATGTGCGAGAGCGACGACCTACAATAAAATAGCAGGTCACGTGGCATACCGTTGAGACAAAAAAAATCCCTGACACTTCACAGTATCAGGGATTTCGTATTTAAAGCCTGGCAGTGACCTACTTTCACATGGGGAAACCCCACACTATCATCGGCGATGAGTCGTTTCACTTCTGAGTTCGGGATGGGATCAGGTGGGACCAACTCTCCATTGCCGCCAGGCAAACTGGATTGATTTTCAATGGGATCAGACTCGATTGATCTGACTAATTTCTTAAGCAAAAAAGAAATCAATCGAGTCTGACCCCACTTGAAAATCGTTTTCAAAGATCAAAAAAACTTAATCTATGAAATTAAATTAGGAACAATTAAACGAGTCTATTCAAGAAATAAGTATGTCATTACACGTCAACAACCTACGTTATATCTTTTTTTAAGATCTATATCTTAAGTGTCGCACCCAAAAAATTTGGGTGTTATATGGTCAAGCCGCACGGACAATTAGTACTGGTTAGCTTCATGCATTACTGCACTTCCACACCCAGCCTATCAACGTCGTAGTCTCCGACGGTCCTACAGAGTGATCAAGTCACTGGTGAGATCTCATCTTTGGGGGGGCTTCCCGCTTAGATGCTTTCAGCGGTTATCCCGTCCGTTCATAGCTACCCAGCAATGCCACTGGCGTGACAACTGGAACACCAGGGGAACGTCCACTCCGGTCCTCTCGTACTAGGAGCAGCTCCCTTCAAATCTCAAACGCCTACGGCAGATAGGGACCGAACTGTCTCACGACGTTCTGAACCCAGCTCGCGTACCACTTTAAATGGCGAACAGCCATACCCTTGGGACCGGCTACA
>QILH01000234.1 GCA_003233255.1 Gammaproteobacteria bacterium
TTACCGTGCGAGGTTCCGACAAAAATAAGCGGTAAACCGAGTCCGATACCAAGGATAAACATCGACAGGAAGCCCAGGAAGACATCCCCTTCGGCGGCGACATAGGCCAGCGCACCGATTAAGACCGGGCCGGCGCAGGGGCCGACAATCAGCGCCGACAGGACACCCATGATGATCACACCAATAAACGAGCCGCCTTTTTGATGGCTGCTTATTTCACTGAGTTTGCCCTGCAAGCTGGCTGGCAGCTGAATACTGTAGAAACCAAACATTGAGAATGCGAGGGCGACAAATAAGATCGAAAAAGGCACCAGCACCCACGGACTTTGGAAGTAGGCCTGCAGGTTTATTCCTTGCGCGAGTCCAGCAAATAATGCACCCAGGATACCAAAGGTGATCGCCATGGAAAGCACGTAGAATACCGACAGGTTAAATGCATGCAGGGTGGTGATTTTTTCGCCCTGACCGACGATGACCGAAGACAGGATCGGGATCATCGGATACATGCAGGCGGTGAAGGCCAGTGCTAAACCGCCGAGAAAGAAATATAGAATTATTTTAAAGGTTTCACCTGAGGCCAGCACCATGGCCGACTTATCCTGCTCAGAGACAAATTCCTTTGGCTCGGGTTTCGGCATGGAGTGTGTGCTGGCGGGGATGACGGCGTTGCCTGCCTGTTCTGCTGAATCCGTCTCAGCGATATTATTCGCCGCCGCTTCATTGACCGCAAAGCTAACCTTGGCCGTCAGACTTTGAGGGTTTTTTATCGGCGGATAGCAAATGCCAAAAGATTCGGCACAACCCTGACCCATGGCAAAAAATTTGATTTTATCAATGCCGGTTTTAGTGGCGATGATTGGAAAACCGATGGTGATCTCTTTAGTGAAAACCTCGACCTCGCCTTCGGTGCCATCCGGGCGAATGCCGTGTTTGAGTTCGCCTTGAGGTGCTTTCATCGGGCCAAACTGGATGCCACTGGTGGCAGAGGCGATCGAAAACTTATCGCGATACATGTAGTAGTCATCCGCCATGGTCCAGGTGACGATGACCATGTCGCCCTCAATATGGCTGGTCATCTTGAAGGCCTGTTTGGCGGGCAAAGGCTGGTTTGATTGGCCACCGCTGAGGCCAAGTTGAGAGCTGAGATCGCTAATCCCGTCTAAGCCTGGTGTTGCGTCAGATTTTGTCTCCAGCGCGGCCAGGGTCAGTAATTTTTCAGATTTTTGCGGGGGATAGCAAATACCGAGTTCTTCGGCACAACCCTGCGAATGGGCAATTAATTTAAACTCACCCCCATTGGATTTAGTAATCGGCACCTCAATCGTAACGGAACCCATATAGGTTTCCACTTCACCTTCGGTGCCATCTGGGCGGATGCCATGTTTCAGCTTGCCTTTTGGGTAAACGGGTTCACCCAATTCGGTGCCCGGTGTGCCGGATTCAAAACGAATTTTTTCCCGATACAGGTAGTAGTCATCAACGATATTCCAGCTGGCTTTTATGCTGTCGCCAGCAACGACAGCATTGAACTTGAAGGCCTCCTGAGGGGGTAACGGCTCGGCTGCAAGGCTGAACTGGCTCACTAATAACAAAAGGGGAAATAGTAACGTTTTGATTTTAATCATTTTTATGTACCGACTCGGATATCCAGTTTAAATAAGGTTTATGACCCGCCAAGATTGGGACTACGATGATTTCAGGAAGTTCATACGGGTGAACCTGCTCAATCGCGCTCTGTACTTCATTTGTTCGGTGTTGTTCCGTTTTTATCAGCAATTGGTGTTCCTGACCCTGCTCAAGTTTGCCCTGCCAGCAATAAACTGAAGTCATCACCGGCAGAATATTCACACACGCGGCTAAATGGTGTGTGATAAGGTGCTCAGCCAATTGTCGCGCACCGTCCAGATCGGGGAAGGTGGTCATGACAATTTGATAGGGGCTTGAAATTGTGTTCATACGCCCAAATGTAACAAGCAGGGCAGGTGAAAGCCAGCTTAGATACTCATTGCAGCCTGGTTATAATATCGACACATCCAGGCGGTACTTAACACTATATATATAGGAACTGCGTTAGTATGCGTAAATTCCAACTTGGGATTGCTCTCTTTATTCTCACGCCGTTGATCGAGATCTTTCTGTTTATCAAGATTGGTGCCGAGATTGGCGCGTTGTCAACCATTGCGCTGATCGCGCTCACCGCCATTACCGGTGTTGCCTTGATTCGGCATCAGGGTTTATCGACCCTGCAAAATGTACAGCGACAAATGCAGCAAGGTCAGGTTCCAGCGGCGGGCCTGCTTGAAGGCATCATGTTATTTTTTGCCGGCGCGCTGTTACTGACGCCGGGATTTTTTACCGATGCGATAGGGTTTGTAATATTGATCCCACCTATACGCAAAAGTTTGGCGCTCTGGGTATTAGAACGCAGCGGCACCATCGTTAAAATGAATCCCGATCAACCGCCTCAACCGGGAGCTAAGAATTTTATCGAAGGCGAATTTAAGAATAAAGATAATAAAGATTAATTCTATATTTTTGATGAATCCCGTTTAAAGGCCTGTTCAAGTTTCCGAAACATGACATAAAATACCGGTGTAAAGATCAATCCAAAGAACGTCACTCCGATCATTCCAGAAAAGACCGCAATACCAATCGCCTGCCGCATTTCCGAACCTGCACCGCTACTAACAACCATAGGTAACACGCCCATAATAAAAGCGAACGAGGTCATCAGGATAGGACGCAGGCGTAGCCGCGACGCCTCTACCGCAGCCTCCAGGATCGATCGGCCCTGTTTCTCAAGGGCGTGAGCAAACTCCACGATCAGAATGGCATTTTTCGAGGCCAGCCCGGCGAGCAAGAACAAACTTATCTGGGTGAAAATATTGTTGTCCCCCCCTGAAATGTACACACCGATTATTGCGGAGAGGATACTCATCGGCACGATCAGGATAATGGCGAGGGGTAAGGTCAGACTTTCATATTGCCCAGCCAGTACCAGAAAAACCAGAAACAGACATAAGGGAAAAATAAAAATGGCGGTATTACCAGCCAGGATTTGTTGATAAGTCAGTTCCGTCCACTCAAAGTCCATGCCGGCCGGTAAGGTTTCATCGAGTATGCGTGTGATTGCTTGCTGGGCTTCGCCGGAAGAATATCCCACACTTGGGCTGCCATTGATATCAGCTGATCGATGGGAGTTATAATGCATGGCGATCTCAGGGCCAAAGCTTTCTTGCACCGTAATGACCGAGCCCAACGGTACCATTTGACCATTGCTATTGCGTGTTTTAAGGCGGGTTATATCCTGTGGTGTGGAACGAAACTCTTTGTCGGCCTGGGCGATGACCTGATAAGTGCGGCCAAACAGATTAAAGTCATTGATGTATAAGGAACCAAGATAAATTTGCATGGTGCGAAACACTTCTTCAACCGGAATGCCAAGCTGAACCGCCCGGGTTCGATCCAGGTTGGCGTATAGTTGTGGTACATTGATATTGTAATTCGAATAAACGCGTGACAGTGCTGGATCCTGATAGGCTTTCATCTTGATCTTGTTGACCACCTCATCAAGAACCTCATAACCCTGATCGGTACGATCCATAATCTGAAGTTTAAATCCGCCCGTGATGCCTAGTCCTCGTAATGGTGGCGGAGGGAATATGGCAATAAAGGCATCATCGATCGCGGCATATTTTTGCTGCAGGCGGCCGGCAATCGCTCCGGCACTTAAACTCGGATCCTTGCGTTTGTCGAAATTTTCCAGAGTTACAAAAACAATACCAGCACTGGCAGAATTTACGAAACCGTTAACCGATAAACCTGGAAATTGAACCGCACTGACCACGCCTTTTTCAGACAGGGCGGCATCGGCCATTTTACGCGTTACATCTTCAGTACGTTGCAGGGTAGCGCCAGTCGGTAGTTGCGCAAAGCTGATCAGATATTGTTTATCCTGCGCTGGGATGTAACCTGGCGGCACTAGATTAAAACTGAATACGGTTAACATGACCAGTACACCAAAGATAGCCATCATGATGAGTTTGCGTGTGGCAAAGCTGTGTACTAATCTGGTGTAACGTTTCTGTCCACGTTCAAAATTGCGGTTAAATAAATTAAATAATCCGCCAAAAATTTTCTGCATGAAGATCGATAACTTATCTTTTTTTGCATCGGGCGATCTTAATAATAAAGCCGCTAATGCCGGGCTAAGGGTTAATGAATTTAAGGTGGAAATAAACGTTGCAATGACGATCGTTAAGGCAAATTGTTTATAGAATAATCCGGATAAACCACTAATAAAGGCAATCGGAATAAATACGCCGGCAATCACCAGTGAGGTCGCAATGATCGGACTGGTAACTTCTTTCATGGCTTGCACGGTGGCATCACGTGGATTTTTACCATCGCGTATATTTCGTTCCACGTTTTCAACCACCACGATTGCATCGTCAACGACAATTCCTACCGCCAGGATCAAACCAAATAATGACAGTACATTGATAGAGAAGCCAAGCAGGTACATAAAGGCGAAGGTACCGACAATGGAAACTGGAACCGCCAACAGGGGAATGATCGAAGCGCGCCAGGTTTGCAAAAAGATAATGACCACCAATACGACCAGTGCAATGGCTTCTAACAAGGTAATGATGACGGATTTGATTGAGCTGCGTACAAAGATGGTTGGATCATAGACAATGCTATAATCAAGATCTTCAGGAAACGCTTCTTTCAGTTGTTTCATGGTCGCACGGACATCTCTTGAAATATCCAGCGCATTTGAGCCGGGTGCAGAAAAGATAGGAATCGCTACCGCCGGTTTATTATTCAGCAGAGAGCGCAGTCCATAACTTTGTGCATCGAGTTCAATACGAGCGACATCACGCAGTCGGGTTACAATACCGTTTTGATCTCGCTTGATAAGGATCTGTTCAAATTCTTCGATGGACTGCAAGCGCCCATGTATATTAATGGGGAGTTGTAATTGTACGTTGTCTTTGTAGGGAGGACCGCCAATGACGCCAGCGGCCACCTGAATATTTTGCCCCCGAATGGCGTCAACAATTTCATTGGGGGTCATATTGCGTTCAGCGATTTTGTCCGGGTTTAACCAGATACGCATCGCATAATCCCCGGATCCAAATAATATAACCTGGCCGACGCCTGGTATTTGCGCCAGTTTATCGCGGACATGTAAGGTTCCATAATTTCGCAGATAAAGCATGTCGTAGCGTTCATTCGGCGAGCGTAAATGTACGACCATGGTTAAATCGGGTGAGCTTTTGGCAACCGTGACGCCAATTTGACGGGTCACATCGGGTAACCGGGGCAAGGCTCGTGAGACGCGATTCTGCACCAGTTGTTGTGCGAGATCAGGGTTGGTTCCAATCGCAAAAGTGATGGTCATTGACAAGCGCCCATCCGCTGTCGCCAGTGAATTCATATACAGCATATTTTCAACGCCATTGATTTGTTCTTCTAATGGCGTGGCGACGGTTTCAGATATGACCGAAGGATTGGCTCCGGGAAAAAATGCATTAACCATCACGGCTGGCGGTGCGACCTCTGGATATTCTGATATAGGCAACTGAAACATAGCCAACAGGCCAAACACAAAAATTAATAATGAAATGATACTGGCTAATATCGGACGATCTATAAAGTGGCTAGAAAAATTCATGAGCTTTCCTCAGAGCATACCCTGCGTGGTTTTTGTTATTCGATTTTTTGCTAAAGTGATATTTAAGTATTGTTAGCGACGTTTTTAGTAGTAGATACTTTCGGCTCGACCAGCATGTTCGGTCGAATACGTATCAAACCGCGGGTAATTACTTTATCTCCAGCATTCAGTCCACCGCGCACAACACGGTGGCCATCAATACTATCGCCCAGTTGAACTTCGCGATAGGTGGTTTTGTTTTTATTATTAACAATATAAACAAACTTTCGATTTTGATCGGTGCCAATCGCTCGCTCGCTAACGAGAATTCGTTTTTTTTCTGTGGCGCTACCGAGTTTGATGTGTGCATACATACCGGGTAATAGTCTGCCTTGTGGGTTCTCAAAAATAGCGCGGGCGCGAATGGTTCCAGATGCGGAATCGATCTTATTATCGAACGCATGCATTTTCCCGGTAAACAGGGTGTTACCGTCGTGTAGATGCAGTTTTACCGGAATGATGTCCGTCGCATTCTGATCCGGACTAATATCACGCACGTAGTTTAAATAGGTTTGCTCATCTATTTCAAAGTCTGCATATATATTTTTACTTGATACGATAGTGGTGAGCAGTGGGGCATTTGAACCGGCCGAGACCAGATTCCCGGCGGTGATTTCACTGCGACTCAAACGACCGGATACAGGTGCTTTTATATAAGCATGGTCGAGATTGATTTCCGCTTCAGTCAGTTGAGCCTCAACACTTTTTACTTCGGCTTCGGTAACCAGCCGGGTGTTGATGCGTTCATCATAAATACGTTGTGAGATCATTTTTGTATTGATCAGGTTCTTTGAACGTTTATATTCTTTGTCAGCGAGGGCGTAACGTTTACGAGCGGCTATCAGGTTGGCTTTGGCTTTAGCCACCGCTGCGCTATACGATCTTGGGTCGATAATATATAATACATCGCCTTTAGCAACCTGTTGGCCATCGGTAAATTTAATTTCCGTAATTAGTCCGGTTACCTGTGGGCGTATCTCGACATAATCTACAGCCGTTAGCCGCCCTGAAAAACTTTTCCACAGACGTATGTTTTGTGGTTGGACTAACATAATCTCAACCGGCATGGCAGCAGGTTTTGCCATCTGAGCCTGTTGAGTTTCATCTGCAACGACATATTTTAAAAGCATTGCCATAGCAAGAATTACCGTTATCAGTACGACTGTTTTTAAATTTAAAAACCCAGTCCATTTCGTTACTGTTGCCATGTTATGGTCTCCCTGAGACTAAATTTGTTTTAACGTTGATTACTATTACGTAGTACACGTCGTTTACTTTGTTGCCCGTACTGGCAAGTTTTGTTCGAAATGTATAATGCGTAACAAACCGGTTTTAATCTCAGCCTTCAGGCTGGTAAGATCATTTTGAATTCGTGCCATCATTACCTGACCGAGGATGAAAGCATGAATTTCGGATGCCATTGCGGATAAGTCGGTATTAGCCGCCAGTTGTTTTGAGTCAAGCAACTCCTGTAAAGTTCCAGTTAGTAGCTGATTCTGGCGTTTAAAAATATCATCGGCTTTCTGACGAATTGCCTCATCGTTGCCTGCCATCTCAGAACCTAAAGAAGCAAATGGACAACCACAGACCCGTCCATACTGGTTGTAAGCTTCCATCTGCTTGTCGTAGATAAGTGTGGCCAGATGCTCAAAACGTTCAACCGCTGAACCCGTTCCAGAAAATACCTTGGCCATCTCCGGTTCATAGCGGTTGTATAATTCTTCCATCACCGCCACTGCCAGGTCGGCCTTTGATGGGAAGTAGTAGTAAAAGCTGCCTTTCTTGACTTCGGCTCGATTGCAGATTTCTTCCACACTGACCGAGCCATAGCTGCTTTGCCATATCAGGTCAGTCGCCGTCTGGAGCAGTTTTTCTTTCGTATCGGTTGGGGAGCGCCCCATAAATTTTCAGTTCGGTATGTATGAGTCTATGATAATAGTATATTTTACTGACCAGTCAAATATATACTGATGTTTTTGCTTTTATACTCTAATATATTGATAATAATGAAATAATTATTGGAAAGCCGGAGGATGACCGCGCCCATCGATGCTTAAGACGTTGTCACCGCGCCCCAGATTAGCGTGCCAGAGTGGATTCCCGGATATAAATAAATGGGGTTCTTTGTTTTATTTTAGGTTTAAAAAATTCATGACCCAGTGAGTGAACAGGGTGTTATCCAGTTCGATGCTCAATGAATCAAGACCCTCTTTAATCCGTTCGGGGGGAATGATGGCCTTACGATCATGGATTCGAGCTTGAGCATAGCCAGTGCTCCATTCTGGGTGTCCCTGGATACTCAGGAAGTATTTGTTCCATTGCACCATAAAATAGGGGCAGAAATTACTTTCGGCAATCACCAGAGCTTGATTAGATAAGGTCAGGACTTGATCCTGGTGGCTGACTAAAATATTTAATTCAGTTTTGTTTACGGTATGTGCCATCCAGTCGGGCCTCGCGATAATGTGATTAACAGCCACGCCGATGCCCCAGCCATTTTTAGATTTTTCGACTTTGCAATAGAGAGCCCTGGCGATTATTTGATGGCCAAAGCATATTCCGATCAGTTTTTTTCGTTGTTTATCCAGTAAGCGAACAAAATCAATAAACGTCCGGATCCAGGGCAGGTCTTCATATACTCCAGCCTTACTGCCGGTGGTGATGTAAAAATCATAGGCATCGATATTTTGCGGGTATATATTGTGCGACACATCAAAGATATCAAATTCAAAGGATTCATCAACGTGGGTAAACATAGCCTGAATCATATCGACGTAGTTGCCGAACTGCGGTTGAAGGCTTTCCAGTACGGTATCGCACTGTAGAATAGCTACTTTCATCGGTTTATAGATTACCCGTTACTGCATCAAGGAATAACTGCTTATACTGGGCAGCGCTTAAACTGATCGGATTGCCACCGGCGGACGGGTCATGGAACGCCATGTCGGCAATAATTTCAGCCTGAGAACCGCCAATACTAATTTCTGAAAGTGTGTGTGGAATTTTCAATTCTTTTCTAAGCTGCAATATCCAGTCGAGAAAACGGTCGAATCCAGGGCTATCGAAATTCATATACTGGGTTAGGCGATCGATGCGCGATTCGATTTCTGTACGATTCACTTTTAATACATAGGGCATCAGGATCGCATTCAAGGTTCCATGGTGGGCATCAAATAATGCACCCAATGGGTGGGCCAGTGCGTGCATGGCGCCAAGACCTTTTTGAAATGCGGTGGCGCCCATGCTGGAGCAAACCAGCATTTGCGTGCGCGCTTCGATATCGGTACCGTCTTTTACCGCACGCGGTAAAAATTCCTGAATCAGACGAATACCTTCAATCGCGATGCCTTCGGCCATCGGATGATAAAAAGACGAGCACAATGCCTCAATATTGTGTGACAACGCATCCATGCCGGTAGCAGCGGTGATTATCGGCGGTAACCCAACCGTTAATTCCGGATCGAGTATGACATGGGCAGGCAACATAGCAGGGTGAAAGATTATTTTTTTGATATGCTGCTGTTGATCCGTGATGACCGAGGCGCGACCTACTTCCGAACCGGTACCGGCCGTAGTGGGCACGGCAATAACCGGGGCCATGCCGTTCACGTTAACTTTTGTCCAGTTATCGCCGACGTCTTCAAAATCCCATATTGGTTTTTGTTGCCCAACCATTAAGGCGACAGCCTTGGCTGCATCCAGAGCTGAACCGCCGCCAAAGGCGATGACGCTGTCGTGTTTATTTTTTTTAAAGTGCTTAACACCAGCTTCAATGTTTTCCCCACTTGGGTTTGTCTTGATGGCTGAGAACAGACCACAGCTTAGTCCTGCTGCGTTAACATCAGCAATAACCTTTTTTACCATCGGTAATGCCGCCAGGCCCGGATCGGTAATTAATAATGGCGAGTACATTTCGAGTGACTGGCACAGCTCGGCCAGTTCGTTTATACGCCCGGCACCGACTCGGATGTTGGTTGGATAATTCCAGTTTGCTGAATACATGTAAAAAAATGTCCTCTAAAGTTTGATTTTTATATGAAATGATTTTGGCCGGGTCAGGTGTTCGTAACCTATTATAGAAAGTGAACAACCCTGTCCTGAATTTTTTACACCAGTCCAGGCTAGCTCGGGATCAAGATAATCGCATCGATTAATAAAAAAAGTACCGATGTCAAGTTGCTGTCCCAATTCGATGCCTTTATCAATATCGTTTGTAAAGATGGCCGCAGTGAGTCCAAATTCGCTATCGTTCATTAACTCGATGGCTTCTTCATCGCAACGGACTTTCTGGATACCGACAACCGGGCCAAAAGTTTCCTCCGTCATTACCCGCATGGAGTGATTTACTTCGGTAAGAATTTGGGGGGCGAGATAGGGGCTGCCATAGTTATCGAGAGTGTAATCCTGTTTCGATATGTGGCCTATTGCGCCCTGGTTTATGGCATCTTGTACCTGGTCGCGCACAAAATCCGCTGCACTCGCTCGAACGAGTGGCCCTAAAGTCGTGTCGGGGTCATCCGAGCGTCCTAGTTTAAGTTGTTTTACCCAGGCGATCGATTGTTGCAGAAAATCTTCATATATAGAGTCGTGCACATAGATACGTTCGATACCACAACAGGATTGCCCCGAATTAAAAAAGGCACCGTCCATCGCGCTGTCAACAGCGTGTGCAATATCTGCGTCGGCTCGGATGTAGGCCGGGTCTTTTCCACCTAACTCAAGACCCACACCAATAAAACGACCTGCGGCCGCTTTTTCGACCGATGCTCCACCACGTACTGAACCGGTAAAAGCAATGTGATTGATTCGATTATCGTTAATAACGGCATGCGTAGCTTCATGACTTAAATGCAGATACTGAAAAACCCCATCGGGCATGCCGCCTGCTTTGAAGGCTTCATACAATCGTTCTGCGCACAGGGGGGTTTGTGCGGAGTGTTTCAAAATAACGGCATTACCCGCGAGAAGCGCGGGTAGCACGGCATTGATCGCGGTTAAATAAGGGTAATTCCATGGTGCAACGACCAATACGACACCAACGGGTTCGCGTTGAATCCAACGCTCGAAGCCCGGTTTATCTGAAGTTTTTATTGTTGCCAAACCTTGTGCCGCCAGATCGATCATGGTGCGTGCGCGCTCTTCCATACCCGCTACTTCACCTGCTGCCGAGCGAATCGGGCGCCCCATTTGCCAACAGATTTCTTTGGCAATGCTGTCGCTTTTGGCAATAAAGGCATCGATGGCCTGTGAACATATTTGCTTGCGTTGAGTTAGGTCTGTTTTTTTCCATTCCTGTTGGGCTTTGCATGCAGCGTCCAACGTGTTATTGGTTTCATCAAGACTTGCAAAGCGTCGTTCCACATAGATTGAGTTGTCTATAGGACTGATCGTTTTGATTGTCGTTTCCATTTTTTAATCTCTTAGTGTATTGTCAAAATTTAGCTGGGCTTGTTGGTATTGTTATTTATTAAATGATTTCAAAATAACGTTCTAGCTCCCAGTCCGTAATATGCTTTCTAAATTCGCGTTCTTCCCATTCGCGTGACGCGGCAAAATGATCAACAAAAGTATTTCCCAGAAAGGATCTCGCCACATCAGATGCCTTAAATTGTTGCGCGGCTTCCCACAATGTTTGCGGTAAAGCCAGCGGGTCTGAATGTTTTTGTTGGTAGGCGTTTCCGGTTACTTCTGCTTCGGGTTCCCATTGCTGTTCGATACCATGTAAACCGGCTACTAGAGCGGCAGTTAAAGCCAGATAGGGATTTGCATCGGCTGAACCAATGCGGTTTTCAACACGTTGAGATTTTTCACTACCGGCTATGACACGCAGTGCCGTGGTGCGATTTTCAACTCCCCAGGTGGCATCGGTGGGTGCCCAGGAGCCGGGAACCAGACGCGAATAACTATTAATCGTGGGCGCACACAGGCAAAGCAGTTGCGGTATGAGTCTTTGTTGTCCGGCAACGAACTGGCGCTGGATTTCACTCATATTGTGTTTTTGGCTAGCATCAAAAAACACCGAGCCTGAGTCCTTTTTATGTTGCAGGGAGATATGAATATGGCCACTCTGCCCAGGATATTTGTTTGACCATTTGGCCATGAAGGTTGCCATTAAATCGTTGCGTTGTGCCAGCACCTTCATAAAGGTTTTAAACAACGCGGCCTTGTCGGCGGCATTCAGGGCAGAGTCAACCGTAATAGCGGCTTCAATTACACCCGGCCCGGTTTCGGTATGCAGGCCTTCCAGCGGAAAGTCCATTTGCTCAGAAAGATCGATAATTTGATGATAGAGTTCTGCGTGGGTTGAATTACGGATCGTCGAGTAACCAAACCAGCCGGGGGTCATTGGTTTCAGGTTAGTAAAATTCTTTTCACGAATACTGTCTGGAGTTTCGTCGAACATAAAAAATTCGTACTCAAAAGCCGCCGAGACATCAAAGCCCATATCAGAAGCCTTCTTAATAACCTTGCGCAGCATCGCGCGAGGGCAGATCGCTTCGGCCTGTTCTGAAAATTCGGCGATAAACAACAGCATGCCATTTTCGAAGGGAATTTCTCGACAACTGTCGGCTATGATTCTTACCGGCGCGTCCGGGTAGCCGGTATGCCAGCCGGTATACGTGACGTTATCATATAATTGATCCTTAACATCCCAGCCTAAAACCACATCGCAAAAGGCAAAACCGTTATCGAGTGAAGAAAAGAATTTTTCACGACTCATGTATTTGCCACGCATCACACCATCATTATCAAACAGGCCGACCTTGACGTGAGTCAGGTCGCGTTGTTCGACAATCTGTTTTGCGTCTTTTATAGACTTAACCTGTCTTGGATTCATCTGTTTAGAACCTGATTTTATCGAGCCCATTTTGACTTGCCTGTAATAGTTAATGTGCGTTTAAAAAAGTTAATTACTGAAAACTAGTTCGGGTAACCACAGCGCAACCTGAGGGAAGGCCATGACTAATCCCAGCGCGAAAATCATTATCAGTACGAACGGAAGAATCGAATGATAAATATCTCGTAGTGCAATTTCTTTTGGCGCCATGGCTTTCATTAGAAACAGGTTATACCCAAACGGCGGTGTCATATAAGCGATCTGACAGGTAATGGTGTAGAGCACGCCATACCAGATGGGATTAAAGCCGAGTTTTATGATCAGGGGTATAAACAGCGGCGCGA
>QILH01000151.1 GCA_003233255.1 Gammaproteobacteria bacterium
CAGGATGCGGGTCAGCAGGCGGGTGGCCTGACTGTTTATCAAAAATCATTTCGACAGGGCGGAACGATGTACATGGTACTGGGTTCTTCGGGGGAAGGAAATCAGGGTCGTTTTGATCACCCGGCCTTGCCGATCGCGTCAGCAAAGGCGGGTTCGGTATTTTTAGATATCGATAATGAAACCTTGCGTTCACGTTATGTCACAGAGGACGGCCAGGTATTCGATCAATTCGTTATTAAAAAAGCTAACACCCCTTCACAATAACAGCTCACGCGAAAGATCCTTTATTTCATTCCACATGCTTCGAATCGCTTCGCATTTCATGCCGTCACTGCTTTGAACCGCTGCCGCGTTTCATGCAGTATTTCCTACGCTTCGCTACGGTCATTCCTTACGCTTTGCTTCGGTCAGGATGACAGTAGAGACTTCAGGATAACCGTTTCGTTTATCTCTTATCCCGAGTTCAGGTTAATTAGTGACGGAAGTGACGCATGCCGGTAAAGATCATGGCCATGCCATGTTCATTGGCAGCGGCAATCACCTCGTCATCACGCATCGAGCCGCCCGGTTCGATCACTGCGGTGATGCCGGCCTGTGCGGCCTGATCAATACCATCACGAAACGGGAAAAACGCATCCGAAGCCATCACCGCACCTTTGATTTCCAGTTTGGCGTGTTCGGCCTTGATAGAGGCAATGCGTGCTGAATTGACTCGGCTCATCTGTCCAGCACCTACGCCGATGGTCATATTGTTCTTGCCATACACAATTGCATTGGATTTCACAAATTTGCTGACTTTCCAGCTAAACAACAGATCCCGCATTTCCTGTTCAGTGGGTTCGCGATCAGTAACGATTTTTAATTCGTTATAGAGTTCAAGATCGGCACCCTGAACTAACAAACCGCCATTAACGCGTTTGAAATCGAGGCGGCGAACCGATTCAGTTGTCCATTGTCCGCATTCTAATAGCCGTACATTTTTCTTTTTGCTGATAACATCGATGGCGGCTTCGCTGATTTTAGGCGCGATGATGACTTCAACAAACTGACGCTCAACAATGGCCTCGGCGGTCTTGCCATCGAGCTTTTGGTTAACGGCAATAATGCCGCCAAAGGCCGATTCCGGATCGGTCTGGTAAGCCCGATCGTAGGCCTCGAACAGACTGTCGCCAGTCGCTACCCCACAGGGATTGGCGTGTTTGACGATCACGCAGCAAGGGTGATCGCTAAATTGTTTGACACATTCCAGCGCGGCATCGGTGTCACCTATATTGTTGTAGGATAATTCTTTGCCCTGCAATTGTATTGCGGTGGCGACGCAGGCTTCCTGTTGACCGGCTTCCGTATAGAACGCAGCCTCCTGATGAGGATTCTCACCATAACGCATGGCCTGTACCTTGTTGTAGTGCAGATTGATGGTACGCGAAAACCCCTGTTTTTCACCGTGGTGGTTAATCGCGCCAAAGTAGTTGGCAATCGCGCCATCATACTGGGCGGTATGCTCATAAACCTTAACCGCCAGATCATAGCGGGTGGCATCATCCACCGCACCGTTATTGTTTTTCATCACATCCATCACGGTGGCATAATCACCGGTATTGACGACCACGGTCACATCACGATGATTTTTGGCTGCGGCACGCAACATGGTGGGCCCGCCGATATCGATATTTTCGATGGCGGTGTTTAGATCGCAATCGGGATCGGCAACGGCTTCCTGAAAAGGGTATAAGTTAACAATGACCAGATCAATCGGCGGGATGCCATGTTTTTGCATTACCGCATCGTCTTTGCCTCGCCGTGCCAGCAGACCGCCGTGTATTTTGGGATGTAACGTTTTTACCCGACCGTCCATCATCTCTGGAAAACCGGTGTAGTCCGATACCTCAATAACAGGCACATCGTTTTCTGTTAATAACTTTGCGGTTCCACCTGTGGACAGAATTTCAATCGAATAGTCTTCGTGGAGTTGTTTAGCAAATTCAATGATGCCGGTTTTATCAGAGACACTGATAAGCGCACGCTGGATCTGGTTCATAGTGTGATCCTGACTAAAGTAGTTGGTTTTTGTTGAATCTATTTAGTTTGGGGATAAAACGTCATGAAGCCCGGCCGGTTTATAGAGCCAGACCGGGCTTCAAAACTGGATGTTTTTGTTTACTGATGTAAACCGTACATTTTTAGTTTTTTTCGTAAGGTACCGCGATTGATACCTAACAGTTCTGCGGCCTTACTTTGGTTACCGCGGACATAAGTCATTACCGTTTCCAGTAATGGCGTTTCCACTTCCTGTAAGAACATTTGATAAAGTTGTCCCGTAGAATGCCCATCTAATTGCTTTAAATAAGCGTCCATTGTGTCCTTCACGCTGTTGCGCAAAGTATTTTGGGGACGGTTTGTTTGTTCCTGGCTTGGATCTTCCAGAGGCACTGCCAACACCGTATCCGTCATGCTGCTAACTCCTCCCTGGGGTTGATTAAGTTATTAAAAAATTTATTAGTCATTTCTAATTGCTGCTCTATCGTTTCTACACGGTTTACCGCGTCTCTAAATGCTGCTCCGTGCCGATGGCCTTTGCTGTACCAACTTATATGTTTTCGTGCGACGCGCACACCGGTGAATTCACCGTAAAACTCATATAAATTGTTCAAATGTCCAATCAGGATATCTCGAACTTCACTCGGTTTGGGCTCTGCTAAATGCTCGCCGGTGGCCAGGTAATGTTGTATTTCACGAAAGATCCAGGGTCGTCCCTGTGCTGCACGTCCTATCATGAGCGCGTCAGCATCTGTGTACTCTAACACAAACTTTGCTTTTTCGGGGGTAGTAATATCGCCATTTGCTATCAATGGGATGCTAATTTTTTGCTTGACTTCGGCGATGGTGTCGTACTCGGCATCCCCCCGATACTGGCAGGCCCGGGTGCGGCCGTGCATTGCCAGCGCCTGTATACCGGTCTGTTCTGCGATCCGGGCGATGGTGAGCGCATTGCGATTTTCTCGATCCCAGCCGGTGCGAATCTTCAACGTGACGGGGATATCGACGGCCTTAACCACCGAGTTGACAATTTCTTCGACCAGCTTTTCATTTTGCAACAGGGCCGAGCCGGCCATCACATTACAGATCTTTTTCGCCGGGCAGCCCATGTTGATATCAATGATTTGCGCACCGTGATCGGCATTTCGTTTGGCCGCTTCGGCCATCATTTGCGGGTCGGCACCGGCAATCTGCACCGATTTAGGCTCAATCTCACCTTCGTGATTGGCGCGGCGTTTGGTCTTCTCACTGCCCCATAGCAGGGAGTTGGACGAGACCATCTCGGAGACCGCCATACCGGCGCCCATGCTTTTGCACAGCTGGCGAAACGGGCGATCGGTCACACCGGCCATCGGAGCCAGAATGAGGTTGTTGCTGAGTTTGTAAGGGCCAATCTGCATTGGGTTCTGGTGGCTCCGGTTAATCGAGGGCCGATCATACCTGTTCATTCGTTAAGGATAAAGGTCGAATTTTGCTCATTGTGTGATTGAGTGCCGAATCCAGTAATACAGTCGTTTACTTACAGGAAACTAAACTCGAAATTGATCGCATCATCGCCCGGATCGAGTACGGCGAGCGTTACGTGAACCGGAGTACCTGATTCCATTAGTAGGAATTTATTGTACAAACCCTCTAAATATTCTTGCGGTGTAAAATATCGCGTTGCGACGATATGGCCACTGAGATCAGAAAGTTTGATGGCGATGGTCGGGTAGGGTTGATCAAAATCTGCAGTATTCTTAAAAGCGGTACTGATGAGCAGGGCATTTTTCTGAGTGGGGTGACTGCGGACGTTGCGATTAATCAATTCAATACGTGAGACATCCGTTGAACCCGAGTAACGACAGGGAACAGTTTCACACATAGAACCCAATGCCGACGCCAGCCCAGGAAACTGATTGGCCAGTTGGTAACTCCGAAACAGAATCGTTTGGCCGAGCATGGTGAGTACCAGCATAAAAATGCCGACGCCCATGGCGATACTGACACCGATTGGGCGTTCTGCCTGATCGAGGTGGGCAAATGAGCTGCGTAATGCCCGTGGGAGTTCATGCTCGGCCGAGGGCAATTCATCATCGATATTTCGAGCTTTTGACGGGTCGGGGCCGGGCACAGGGGTGGGTTCTGGGCTGCTGATCACGATGTCTTCAATATCCTCATTTTCATCGTAAAAATCAGATTTTTCATGCGGCAGGGTTTCGCGCGGGCTCAGGTTCTCTAATGCATCATCATTGTCGAGGCTGAATGAGGCCGCATCGGCTTTACTGAACTCAATATTCTGCAGTTCCTCTTCAAACTGGGTTAGTACTTCATTGGGTTCTTCTGAGCTGTCCTCCAGAAAATTGATATCGCCGAGGAAAGAGTTTTCGGAGTCGGGGTCGTCTGGGCTGTTTTTTCCATCGTTCGCATCGTCGGGTTCTGATTTGTCGTCCAAGGACATGGCGTCGCTAAGCAAGGCCTCTATATCCTGATTGAGTTTATCGGGATCGGAACCCGGCTCGTCCATTTGCTGTTGCGCGACCGAGTAAAGATTATCAATGCCTTTAATGTCGGAATCAGTTGTGGCGGTGAGTACTGAATCCAGATCTTCGTATTCACCTTTTTCTCGCTCTAACGGTTCCGGTTTATCGGTGGCTTCAACGTCGAAATCAAATGAGCCGCTTTCGTCGGTTTCGTTTTGTGCAAACGGCGGTGGGAAATCCGAATCGTCCTTTGTGGGTAAGCGGGTGGCAGGGGGGACGATGGGCTCTAATTCAAGAGCGCGAGTCGAGACGGTTTTCTGTTCCGATTTCGACGTTGAGTGAGATTTTTGTGCTGGTGCAGGTTCACTTTCCACAGCAGGTGCAGCGGGCTTGTCGGTCGCTTTGAATGCCTGTTGTTGCGAAAAAGCCTCAATAAAAGGGTTTGCGGATAAGTTATCCTTTGACCCCGAAAGATTAAATGCGGAAGAGGTCAATTTATCTGAATCGTCTTTGCTCTGCTCGGTATTGGTTTTCGATGACGCGGCGGTGCGGGTATCGGTCGATGGCTCGATCAGAGGATCCGGTACAGGATGAGCGGCGATCATTTTTTCAGGATCATATTCAGTTTCAACAAACTTTATGAATGATTCGGTGAAGTTGGTATCCCCCGGAATATTAATCGTGCCCATGTCGTCCAGATTATTGTAGCGAGCATGTTCGCCAACAATGGATTCCATAAATTGACTTTGGTCCGGCACATTTGAGCGATCAGGCGCCGAGCTCAAATCAATGTGTTGATGTTCATGTTTTTCAAAAACGGGGTTGCTTTTGAGTTCATTGGGATCGGCGTCGGGCATCTGGTCGTATATGTGAGAGGCGGCATTAAAAACCTCTTTACAGCTACCACAGCGCACCATGCCTTTGGCGGCTTTTAGATGTGCTTCTGCAATTCGAAAACACGTTTGACAATGGGGACAACGGGTGTACATTGAATTCGCTTGATTTCTCTAGTTAAATCTCATTATTGCGTTTGCCGGATAACAGGATCCATTCTTCTGTTTGGGCGGTTATTCTAATCGAAAACCACGGCTGACAGGCCTGTATGACCTGTTTGGCCTGCTCCTGTAAGATGCCAGACAGGACTATATTAGCATCTGTTTTTAGAATTTTCGAAAAATGCTCGGCAAGCTCGATCAATGGACCGGCCAGAATATTCGCTATCAAGGTGTCGGCTTGCTGGGCGAATGGCATATCCACTCCTCCGCACTGGATCTGGGCGGCCACCTCGTTTTTGAGCGCATTGTCCACCGTCGCGGTTAGCGCCTGAGGATCGTTGTCAATCGCCATAACCTGCTCAGCCCCCAGCTTTGCGGCGGCAACGGCCAGAATGCCAGAGCCACAGCCGTAATCAACGACAAGCTCAGCTGCCGGCGGGTGGTCTGCCAGCCAGTTGAGACACATGGCCGTGGTTGGATGGGTGCCCGTACCAAAGGCCAGACCTGGGTCGAGTAGAATATTGGTGGCCGTGGGATCGGGGGGTGGATGATGAGATGGCACGATCCAGAGATTTTGACCAAACTGCATGGGTTGGTAATGCGTCATCCATTCCCGTACCCAGTCCTTGTCTTCCAGGATCTCAGAACGGGTCATGGTGATAATATTGTTAAACTGTTCGGTAAATTTTATACGGATATCGTCGATGGCTATCTGAGTATCGAAAAGCCCGGTGATCAAGGTATTTGCCCAAATCGGGGTCTCGCCAGGGGGCGGCTCAAAAAGAGGTTGATCAGCGGCGTCTTGATACGTCACGGACAGGCCACCTTGTTCCATCAGCCAATCGGATATCGTATCAACATGTTGCTGGCTGGTCTGGATCTTGAGTTGTAACCAGGGCATCGCGCTTTTTCACTTCAGTGCAAGTCAGGTCACATCATACACTGCCTGCGAAACTAGATAATAACTAATTAAGAACAGCGATTTAGATAGAATGCCAGATATCATTGAAATTATCGGTCAGGTTATCAATATCTTCTGTGTCGGCATCATCCTCGTAGTCGCTTTTTTCTATTTGCGCAAACACGAATTGACTCACAATCCCATTGTCGGCGATGAGCTTGTTTAATTTTATTGACGAAGTGTTTTTATCTGGGTGAGTAAGTTCGAGCACGTCGCCGTTTTTGTATTGACGTGAGAAAGTCAATATTGATTCTGGCTGATTAAGCATCGGCATTAATGGTAGCAATAGACAACGATCAACTATTTTATCCTCTTTGTCAGTATCAGCGACGCTCACACTAACCGCCTGGGCTGAAGGTGCCATCATCATACCGCCTATTTGAATACCGTTGTCTCCATAGGCTTTAATCCAGCGTACTAGACCGATGGTACGTTGGGCTGAATCCTTACGCTGTAAACTGATAACTTCACCGACCTGAATTTTGTTGATTTGTTTTTCGATCGACATAACACAAAAGCCAGTCGCGCTTTCATTGAGCAGGGTCCAGTTTTCCTGTTTAACGCGATAGTCGGTGATTTTCTTTTGTGACGGAGCTGTTTTGTCGACGTTGGTTACATCTATATTGGTCCAGGCATAAACGGTTGACCATACGTCGGCGTCTTTTTTGTTGACATCCTCGACATCAAGGGCCTCGAATTCGGGTTTGGTAAAAAATCCGGAATAGGCATTCTTATCTGTATCGAGCTGCTTAATATGTAGTTCATACAGTAGCTGCATATGGGTCTGATGCAAACCAATTGTTATGTTAACTTTTTCTACGATATTATTTCTGGGGAAGCGACGCTTTTTAGTTTGCCCCCAGGACTCGATAAGTCGACGTAATAAGTTCAAGCGAAGGGGGCTTGCCGTGGTTTTGGATTTGGCCGAGGTTGTGCTGTCGATGCGTTCCTGCAGTTCTTTAGTTAAGTTGTCCAACAGCTTACTGATGTCGACGATACGGCAGTTTTCTAGATCATTAATAAGCGGACTTTTTCTTATTGTTGATGGTGGTTGATCCTGATCCAGTTCTACGACGATGATTCGATCATCCGTAGCAAATATTGAAGTATCGTTAATTTTTTTCAGGCTGGCAAAATGGTGCCAACGTTCCAGGTGCAGGTTAACCTCCTCAATCTCTCCAGGGCGCAGGTTATAAGGCTGCGACAGATAGAGTAGTAAGGCATGTATATACTCATTCTCGATACTGGTTTTTCTTTTTTTAAGCAGAAGATTATCACTTACCGAATTGTTAGCAAGTTTATTGTCTTCCGCGTATTGATATAACTTATGCAGTTGTTGCCAATAGTCATAATGGAAAGCAGAAAAGGTTTTATAAACAAGCAACAGCGCTTGCTGCAAATATTTAATCGAACGATGAATTGTGGTGTTCAGCATGCCCTTGTCAACGAATAAAATATTTTGATCTTTTATTTCATTAAATATGCTGTAATAACCACGGGTCATATTGTTATAGATTGAATGACAGGCGTTGGCGATCTGCACGATTTTTTCAGGTAATGGGTAGCTTGTCCCGTTCAAATGCTGGCTCAGATTTACGGTCACGTAATGCACGCTCTCGCGCAGGGATTCCAGCACCCGAAATCGATCGGCTGCTTTCATCTCTTGCTGGTTGATTTGTTGCAGGGCTTTGTAGATTAGCTCGGAGGTTCTGCCGATGCTGCCACGCGGTAAGTCATTGATCCATCTATCAATTGTCTGTGGTCGTAGATCAATCTGGCTACTTTCGTTGCTGGCTGGTTGCGACATAGTCCTTCTAACTCGCTGTATTATTACTCTATTTATCGGTACTTCGGGGCTGTTATTGAGTTTTGCAGGGCTAAAAGTGTGAATAAATCACAAATTGGGCAGGTAATTCATCACGGTCAAACAGTCCCCCTACGCCTATTCTGTACGTACTAAGGACAGAAATTGGGGATAACGAAATGTCACTAGCCACACAAACCGAATTTAATAATAGTCATCAAGTTGCTAGATCAGGGCTTGCGCCATTGACGCGCATTACCCCGGTTATGCGACCTCGACAATCGAATAACGTCAAAGGCCAGATTCGACCGGTCAAGATTACCTTAACAGAGTTGATGTTCACCGGACGGGTACCGGTTTCAACCTGGACTTTCGTTTTTGCTATACATAACAAGCTCTGGATTTCGGATTTAACGACGTTGTATTTTGGTAAACGGGTTGGTATGAACAAATTAGTTTTTCGTGACAAACTTTTTGTGCCGGATAACCGTCTTGATATGGAAATCGGTGTTACCGCATATAACAGTTATGGGGATGTGTTAAGTAGCTCAGAACCGATGCGAGCGTTTATGTTGAATGAAAAAAATACGACATCAAAACTAATCAGACTGGATCAAAACTGGACGCAATTGTTGTTCACATTTGATATTGAAATTACAAGATAAATGCCAGAGGAGTCAATTATGATGACTAATCGAACTTATAAGTTTATTGTATTTATTCAGGTGGGTATTATTCTGGCGATTGCTCTGATCATTACGGCCGGTGACTTTATTTTACCGATATCCAATATTTAGAGTTTAATTTTTGTAAAAGCTAAACTTGTTTCATGTAAACAAGTTTAGCGGTACACAGGCATTGTTCGATCAGGCATTTTTTTCCGCCAGTTTTTTCTCCAGATAGTGGATGTTGGTTCCACCGACGGCAAAGGCTGCATCCCGAATTAACTCCTGATGTAGAGCAATATTGGTTTTTATCCCTTCTATTACCAGTTCGGATAGCGCAATACGCATGCGAGCAATCGCGGCCTGACGTGAGTCGCCGTATGAAATAATTTTGCCAATCATTGAGTCGTAATAAGGTGGAACATAATATCCATCATAGATATGTGAATCGACGCGAATACCGGGGCCACCCGGGGTATGGTACGCCGTTATGGTGCCGGGTGAGGGCATGAAGTTAACTGGATCTTCGGCGTTGATACGACATTCAATGGCATGACCGCGCATGATGACATCACTCTGCTGGATGCTCAGGCCTTCACCGGAGGCGATGCGAATCTGTTCTTTTACGATATCAACACCGGTGACCATTTCCGTGACCGGGTGTTCGACCTGCACCCGTGTATTCATTTCGATGAAGTAAAATTCACCGTCCTGGTATAAAAATTCAAATGTACCGGCGCCTCGATAACCTATATCAATGCAGGCCTGGGCACAGCGACCGCCGATACGCGCACGCATTTCTTTGGTAATACCGGGTGCGGGGGCTTCTTCGATTACTTTCTGATGGCGACGTTGCATGGAACAGTCGCGTTCACCTAGATGGATGGCCTTGCCGTGTTCGTCGGCCAGTATCTGGATCTCGATATGACGTGGGTTACCGAGGTATTTTTCCATATACACGACGTCATTATTAAATGCAGCACCGGCTTCAGCCCTGGTTAAAGTAATTGCGTTTAACAATGCGGCTTCAGAATGCACCACCCGCATGCCACGGCCACCGCCGCCGCCGGAGGCTTTAATGATAATGGGGTAACCAATACGTTGGGCGATTTCTAAATTGGTTTTATCATCCGTACCCAGTGATCCGTCGGAACCGGGTACGGTGGGAACGCCGGCTTTTTTCATGGCCTTGATGGCGGCGACCTTGTCGCCCATGATGCGAATAGTTTCCGCGCGTGGGCCGATAAAGATAAAGCCACATTCTTCAACGCGTTCGGCAAAGTCTGCATTCTCAGATAAAAATCCATAACCGGGATGAATGGCCACGGCATCCGTGACTTCAGCAGCACTGAGCACAGCAGGAATGTTTAAATAGCTTTCCAGTGATGAGGCTGGGCCGATACAGACAGATTCATCGGCAAGGCGCACATGTTTTAGATCTCGGTCGGCTTCAGAGTGAGCTGCGACGGTTTTTATACCAAGCTCGCGACAGGCACGTAGGATTCGTAGCGCAATTTCGCCGCGGTTGGCAATCAGGATTTTATCAATCATAGTTCTATATTAATTCTTTGGTTATGTGGGTGTTTTGCGCTGATTATTCGATAACAAATAACGGCTGGTTATATTCAACCGGTTGTCCATTTTCAACCAGAATGGTTTTAACGGTGCCAGTTTTATCCGATTCAATCTGGTTCAACAGCTTCATGGCTTCAATGATACACAGGGTATCGCCACTATTAACAGATTGCCCAACTTCGACAAATGATTTTGCGCCGGGGCTGGGAGCGAGGTAAAACGTGCCAACCATTGGTGCGCGCACCACGTGACCACTGGGTTCATTGTTAGCAGATACGGGTGCCGTTGTTGGAGCTGCGACCGCAGGCGCTGCGGTAACCTGTACTGCGGCAGGTGCGATGGGTGCGGCTTGCGGGGCAAAACTTCCCATACGACTGATGCGCACAGATTCTTCACCTTCTTTAATTTCAATTTCGGCAACACCGGACTCATCAAGCAGTTCAATGAGTTTTTTTACTTTGCGTATGTCCATGGTGGTCTCTCTGTAAATAAATTAGTTAAGTTGATGGTGAATGTTCTATTTTGTCGATAATGGCCTGTAGTGCTAACTGGTAACCGATCGCACCGAGCCCGCTGATCACGCCCATGGCGAGATCCGAAAAAAATGAATGCTGGCGAAATTCTTCTCGCGCATGCACGTTTGACAAATGTACTTCAATAAACGGGATTGCAACGGCGGCGATCGCATCACGCAGAGCAACACTGGTATGGGTAAAGGCCGCCGGGTTGATAATAATAAAATCGGTACCGTCGGTATTGGCCTTTTGTACCGCATCGACTAACTCATGTTCGGCATTGCTTTGCACACTGCCCAGACTGTGGCCGGACTGGCTGGCGGTGTCGGCAAGCTGATCATCGATTTGGCTCAACGTGGTTGAGCCATAGTGATCCGGTTCGCGTGTACCGAGCAGATTTAAATTTGGGCCGTGAATGACGAGTATTTTTGCCATAGGTCTTATTTTGTTAATAAAGATCGCAGCCGTTCGCTGCACGTTTTGAGCAAGTTCACAACATTTCTGCAGTGATATTTTGAGGAATTTTCGCTGATCTGGACGGAATTGTCTAGTTTTATGCACGATCGCCTCAGGTCGCCACCAGATTAGCGAATTTTGGCGAAGAAAGTGTCAATTCAGCCGATAAGGGGATTCAGAGGAAGGGCTTGATCAAATTTTCTGCTTCTTCGAGGCTGACTTCACGGGCAAAGGCATGACGAATAATGCCTTTGCGATCGACCACAACGGTATACGGCAGCACAGAAAGTTGGTTGCCATAGGCCTGGCTGATGGCGATGCCTTCTGTTTCACCGACTAATATTGGGTAATTGATACCCATCGGATCAACAAAATCAATCGCCGCCTGCTGGCTGTCCAGCGCGACGCCGACGATGGTAAAGCCTTTGTCCTGATATTTTTCCTGCAATGCTATAAAGGCGGGGATTTCGCGGCGGCAGGGCGGGCACCAGGTGGCCCAGAAGTTTACGATCAGCACCTTGCCATCATAATCACTAATGCTGTGCTTTTCACCTTCCACATCGAGCATCGTGAAATCGGGTCGTTTACTACCAACTACCGAAATGGACTTAACGGGTGACGTTGCCATCTTGTCCGTTGGTTGTTTGAGGTACATCGATAAACCGATGCCCGCGCCGAGCGCAAGCACGCCCGCGATGATGACAAAAACAACCGTTGTCTTACCGCGCATATTCTGTAACTGCATTTAATTGCCTTTCAATATCAGATCAACGTGGTGAAGAAATTGTTCAGCGTCCATCACGCCGACGATTCTGAATTTAGTTTTTTCGACGCCTTTGGTGTCCCAGAACAAAATAGAGGGCGGAGCAATGACTCTGGTATACGTGAGCAGGGCTTGATCCAATTCGTCATTGGCGGTGACATCGGCCTGCAATAAGACGAAGTCAGCGAGCAGTTTCTGAACTTCGGGGGTTGAGAATACGTAGTCTTCAAATTCCTTGCAGTAGGTACACCAGTCCGCGTAGTAATCCAGCATCACGTATTTGCCACTTAGTTTGGCCAGCTCAAGTTCCCGATTTAAATCCTCGACGGTCTTGATTTGTTTGAACGCTAACTCAGCGTGGGCCTGACCACCGCCGCCCATAGTCAATTTTGAACCGTGCATGGGGTCGTTAACATTTCGTGCACCGGTTAATCCGCCCAGCATGACAAGGGCACAGTATAAGATAAAGACCAGCCCCAATCCTTTCCACAGTTTACGCCAGCCGGAAGCGCCGTCTTTGATTTGCTCAAAG
>QILH01000149.1 GCA_003233255.1 Gammaproteobacteria bacterium
CAAAATTCAGTTCTAATATCAGCTGTAACATCATGATTACTTAAGAAAATAGCCGGTTCCATCTGAGGGTCATGACTCACAAATTTAACATCCAGCTGACGAGCCCGATCAGCAATAGTCATTTCATTGCTTTGATCATCCAGTTCGATTTGTTGATGCTGCGCATCCAGCGCAACTAATCGATACAGGGCACCACTGTCCAGAAAATGCCAGTCTAAATGGTTTGCCAACATACGACTGATGGTGCCCTTACCCGAGCCACTGGGCCCATCAACGGTGATCACCGGTGCGTCACTCATACTAGCACTACTTCACGCGTCCATATTGATCGTCAAACCGAACAATATCGTCTTCACCAAGATAACTTCCGGATTGAACCTCGATCATATCAAGTGGAATCGTACCCGGATTTTCCAGGCGATGTTTTGTGCCCAGTGGGATATAAGTTGATTCATTTTCCGAGACGATGAACGTCTCTTCACCACGAGTCACTTTGGCGGTACCGCTGACCACGATCCAGTGCTCGGCACGATGATGATGCAACTGAAGTGACAGAGCCGCTCCGGGATTAACGGTAATATGTTTAACCTGATGGCGTTCACCAACATCAATTCCTTCGTAACTGCCCCAGGGTCGAAATACCTGGCGATGAATCAGATGTTCCTCGCGCTGCTGTTGCTTCAGCCAGTCAACCACCTGTTTTACGTTTTGTACCTTGTCTTTATCTGCGACCAAAACCGCATCGGCCGTCTCAATCACCACCATATTATCAATGCCCACCCCAGCTACTAGACGTGTTTCACTGATCAACATTGAATTGTTTACATCAAACGCAACCACATCACCGCGCACCACATTACCCTGACTGTCTTTTTCACCGATATCCCATAACGCCGCAAAGGCACCAACATCAGACCAATCCGCCTGTAAGGGAATAACGGATGCAAGCCCATCGGATTGCCCGGTTAATTTTTCCATGATGGCATAATCGATTGAGTCACTGGGCGACGACAGAAAGGCCGTTTCATCGACCCGATAAAAATCACGGTCACGCGAACCTTTTTTATAGGCCTGTTCACAATATTTAAGGATATCCGGTTGCAGCTGCTCGAGATGTTTTAACCAGACCGAAGGCTTCAACATAAACATGCCGCTGTTCCAGAGATAGTCTCCAGAATCAAGATAAGCTTGTGCCGTCTCTGCATCCGGTTTTTCAACAAAGCGGCGAATAGTAAATGCACCGGAAGAACCAAGCCCCTCGCCTTTCTGAATATAACCATAACCGGTTTCAGCGCAATCTGGTACGACACCAAAAGTAGCTATGTGATCTTGTTCAGCAAGTTCCGCACCGATTTTTATTGCTGTTTCAAATGCGACGACATCCTGAATAACATGATCGGCCGGCATCACCAGCATGATCTTGTTGCCATCTTTTGTCTGAGCGACTAATGCGGCGAGGGTAAGCGCTGGCGCCGTATTGCGACCTTCAGGCTCCAGTATGATAGCTTCACTTTTTACGTCAATCTGCCGTAGCTGTTCGGCCACTAAAAAACGATGGTCTTCATTGCAAACGACCACGACATTTTCGGCAACGTCTGGCATTTGTTTGACTCGTAAAATCGTATCTTGCAACAGCGTATGATCATTCACCAGTGGCAATAACTGCTTTGGATATAATTTACGTGACAGCGGCCAAAGACGCGTACCGGAACCACCGGAAAGAATAATGGGTATGATATCCATTGAATCGATTCGTATCCTGATTAAGTATCTTGATTAAATATTTTGTACAGTTAACTTAAGTCCAACCTGTTTTGCTAAATCAGCAAACCCCGGGAATGACGTATTCACATTCTCGCAGTCCAGTATTTCAATTTCATTATCTGCACATAAGCCCGCCATCGCGAAACTCATTGCTATCCGATGATCGCCATGACTGTTCACGGTGCCACGGCCGATATGACCACCCCCTATTATAATACCATCCTCAGTCGCTTCTGCATTAATACCCAGTATCGTCAGTCCATCCGCCATCGCCTGAATCCGATCGCTTTCTTTTACACGTAACTCTTTGGCCCCGGTTAATACGGTTGTACCTTCGGCGCAGGCGGCGGCAATAAAGATCGCCGGAAACTCATCAATGGCCAATGGTACCTGCGACTCGGGGATATCGATGCCATGCAGTTTTGCATACTTAATATGAATATCCGCAACCGGTTCACCGCCCACATCAATCTCATTGTCGACCGTAATATCGGCACCCATCAAGCGTAAAATATTGATAACACCCATTCGGGTTGGATTAATGCCGACATGTTTTATGGTTAGTTCAGAGCCTTCGGCGATACAGGCGCCGACGATAAAAAAAGTGGCCGAGGAAATATCACCAGGCACATCGATATTGGTGGCCGTCAAACGTCCACCACCGAGCAAACAGATTTTGTTGCCTGCTACCTGCACACTATAGCCAAAGCCTTTGAGCATACGTTCGGTATGATCGCGGGTGGGTGCCGGTTCGGTTATGCAGGTTTGACCATTGGCGTACAGTCCTGCAAGTAACAGGCTGGACTTGACCTGGGCGCTGGCCACCGGCATATCATAATCGATGCCACACATGCGTTGTGACCCATGAATTTCGATAGGAGGTGTATCGCTTTCGCTGGTAGTAAAGCTCGCCCCCATTTTGGTTAACGGATCGGTTACCCTGCGCATCGGACGGGTCACTAATGATTTATCACCTGTTAATGTCGTATTAAATTGTTGCGCAGCGAATAGACCGGTCAACAGGCGCATCGAGGTGCCGGAATTACCCAAATCAATCACATCAGCAGGCGCCTGCAATCCGTCGATACCCACGCCATGAATCTCCACCCTACCCTTAACCGGCCCGTTGATCTCAACACCCAGCATACGAAACGCGTTCAGGGTTGCAAGGTTATCTTCGCCTTCTAAAAATCCTTCAATCGTGGTTACCCCATCGGCCAGCGAACCGAGCATAATGCTTCGATGAGAGATTGACTTATCACCCGTGACTCGTATCTGACCCTTTAAATTGCCACCGGCGGTGACCCGAAATTTTATCGTACTGCCACTCATCTATAATATTACCCGCAAAATTTATCGCGCGCCTGTTTGGCCCGCGTAAAGGTGTCTTTTAAATAGTCGCTATCCGCCTGTTCAACCGCATGAGTTAAACGTTGCAAATCTTCGTTAAACGCATGCAGCATCTTAACCAGCTGTTTTCGGTTAGCAACACAGATATCATGCCACATCTTTGGATCACTGGAGGCGATGCGGGTAAAGTCACGAAACCCTCCTGCTGCATAGTCAAATATCTCCTGCTGATCATCCATGCGAGCTAATGTATCGACTAATGAATAGGCCAGCATATGAGGTAAATGACTGGTTGCCGCCAACACCTCATCATGATGAGCTACCTGCATATCCACCACATCCGCACCACAGGCCTGCCACATTGAGCGAATGGTTTCGAGCGCGACTGAATCCGTGTTCGATTGGGGCGTCAGGATAACCCTGCGCTGTTCAAACAAACCGGCCTGTGCCGCTTCAACGCCACTTTTTTCGGTACCGGCAATCGGATGCGCAGGGACAAAGTTCGCAGGCAATTGGCCAAACGATTCCTTTGCTGCATCAATCACAAACTGTTTGGCACTGCCAACGTCGGTAAGAATTGACTCTGGGCCAATAACATCTTTTAACATCTGGAATATTTCCGGCATGGCACCCAGGGGGGTAGCCAGCACGATCACATCGGCACCTTTGACTGCGTCACTAATATCAGCAGTGACGTCATCAACCACACCCAGTTTTTTTGCTACGTTTAACCGTTCGTGATTACGCCCATAAGCAACAATCGATTTTACTGAATTATTTTTACGTAAGGCACGGGCTAACGAGCCGCCCATCGAGCCGACACCAATAATACATAATTTATTTATGATAAAGTCTGTCATCATTATTTCAGTATCTGCTTTAACGCATTAATAAATATTTTATTTTCTGCTGAGGTGCCAATCGTAACCCGTAAATGATTCGGCATCGAGTAATTGACAACCGGCCGCACAATCACGCCCTGCTTTAATAACTCAGTGTAAATCGGTACAGCCTCAAAACCCAGGTCAAAGCTGATAAAATTTCCGGCCGAAGGGATATAGGACAATGACAAGGTTGAAAACGCATCGATCAATTCCTGCATGCCCTGCTTGTTAAGTAATACGCTTTTATCAATATGATTTTGATCATCCAGCGCCGCCGTGGCGGCGGCTAAAGCCATGCTATTAACGTTAAACGGTTGCCGAACCCGGTTGAGCAAATCAGCAATCTGATTATTGGAAACACCGTAACCGACACGTAACCCAGCAAGGCCATAGGCCTTTGAAAAAGTTCGAGTGACCACCAGATTTTCAAACTGGGCTAGCATCGCTATACCATTTGGGTATTCGCTAAAACCCATTTGTTGGGCATGCGCATATTCAAAATAGGCCTCATCCAGCACAACGATAATATTTTCGGGAACCTCTTTCAGGAATGCGGTGATCTCACCTTCCGTTAACCAGGTACCGGTAGGATTGTTTGGATTGGCTATAAATATCAAGCGGGTCTTACTGGTTATTCGATTCTGCATGGCGTCAAGATCATGCCCCCAATCTTTTGCCGGCACCTCGCAGATTTTACCACCAACCACCTGTGTCACTAACGGGTATACCGCAAACGCATGTTGTGAAAAAATAACCTCATCGTTTGCCGATACAAAAGCACGAGCAACAAATTCAAGGATATCATTCGAACCATTGCCGAGGGTAATCTGTGCGGATTGTAGCTTATGTATACTGGCCAGTTTGTTCTTCAATTCAAAGCCATTGCCATCTGGATAACGCGCCAGTTCATTCAGCTGGCATTGTATTGCCTCAATAGCCAGCGGGCCTGGCCCAAGTGGATTTTCATTAGAAGCAAGTTTTATAATATTCTGCAAGCCATACTCGCGTTGCAGCTCGTCAACCGGCTTTCCGGGTTGATATGGAGTTAACGATTGCACGCCGGGAACGGCAAGTTCACAATAATCAATCATCATGATGGCCTACAAAACGGCTCGCGGATACGATCCTAATACCTTTACAAAACTTGCCTCTTGCTCAAGGTCTGATATCGCGGCAGCAACGTTAATGTCATCACTGTGTCCTTCGCAGTCAATAAAAAACACATAGTCCCACATGCCCCGACGTGATGGTCGTGACTCGATGCGAGTCATGGAAATTTTATTCTTAACTAACGGCCCTAAAATGCCGTACAGTGCACCGGATTTATTCTGGGTCGAGATCAGTATTGAGGTTTTATCTTTACCACAGGGCGGCGTTTGCCTTTTCCCGATAATTAAAAATCGCGTGGTGTTATCTGGTTCATCTTCAATATTACTAACCAATGCATTTAACCTGTATATCTCTGCCGCCATATCTCCGGCAATGGCCGCCGCAGGTTCATTCGCAACCAGACGAGCAGCCTCTGCGTTACTGCTGACACTTTTTTGCTCGATGCCAGGCAGATTTATATCAAGCCATTCACGACATTGCGCCAGGGACTGCTGATGAGAGTAAATGCATTTTATTTCCGATAGATCAGCCACATTACTTAACAGGTGGTGATGAATTCGTAACTCAACCTCACCACAAATGTGTAAATTCGAATTCATGAACTGATCTAGCGTATGACTGATTACACCTTCAGTCGAGTTTTCGATCGGTACCACACCATAAGAGGCATTACCGGATTCAACTTCACGAAACACATCACGAATGCTCGCCAGCGGTATTGTTTTTACTGAATGGCCAAAGTGTTTAAGCGCAGCAGATTGAGTGAAGGTGCCTTCCGGACCCAGAAAAGCAATGTTCATCACCTGTTCAAGCGCAAGGCAGGCCGACATCACCTCCCTGAATAGTCGAGCCACCTCTTCGTCACTGAGCGGTCCCTTATTACGGCTTTTAACTTTTTCCAGTACCTGTGCTTCTCGTTCAGCACGATAAAAACGGGTATCGTCAAAATTATTCTTATTCGAGGCATTCTTGGCCTCAGCAACATCCTGCGCTAATTTTGCACGGTCATTTAATAATATCTGCAACTGCTCATCCAGCGCATCAATTTTAATTCGTAATTGTGCAAGTTTATCTGACATTGCCTACCTATATCGCTCTTACGTTTAAAATACCTTCAATCGCATTAAGTTGTTTTAGCGTTGAGTCGCCAACTTGTTGATCAACATCAACAAGTGTATAGGCAAGTTCACCGCGTGATTTATTTAACATATCGATAATATTTAAATTATCATTCGCCAAAGCAGTCGAAATTTGACCCAGCATGTTAGGCACATTACTGTTTACAATGCATAACCGGTTGTGTCCGTTAGAATCCATACGCACTTCAGGGAAGTTAACAGAATTACGTATATTCCCAAACTCGAGATATTCCTTAATTTGATCCGCAACCATAATAGCGCAATTATCTTCGGCCTCAGTGGTTGACGCACCTAAGTGCGGTAAACAAAAAACTCGCTCATGTTTGATTAACATATTATTCGGGAAATCACACACATAAGCATAAATTTTACCCGATTTAATACCATCACTAACGGCATCATTATTAACAATACCATCGCGAGCGAAATTAAGAATAACAACATTATTTTTTAGTAGTTTTACGCGTTGTGGATTAATCATGTCACGCGTCGCGTCAATAAGCGGGACATGAAAGGTAATGAAATCGGCCTTGGCAAACACCTCATCTGCAGTAGTTGCTTTTTCAACTCGTGCGGATAGCTGCCATGCACCTTCAACCGTTATTCCAGGATCAAAACCAACCACCTTCATTCCAAGATCCAGAGCCATATTGGCAACATTACGACCGATTGCACCCAGACCTATTACGCCCAGGGTGCGACCAGGTAACTCAAAACCAGCATATTGTTTTTTCCCTGCTTCGACTAATTTATTAACTTCCGCATCATCCCCTTTCAGGTTACGAACATAATCCCAGGCTGAAGCGATGTTCCTGCAACCTAATAACATTCCTGCCATAACCAGCTCTTTAACTGCATTTGCATTGGCACCAGGGGCATTAAAAACCGGTATCCCCAGTGAAGATAGTTTATCAACCGGAATATTATTTACCCCAGCCCCCGCACGACCTACTGCCTTTAAGCTGACAGGAATATCCATGTCGTGCATTTTATAAGAACGTAGTAACATCGCATCAGGATGGGTTATTTCGGATGCTACTTCATACTTATCACGTGGCAACCGTTCAAGCCCGGCAATTGAAATGTTATTCAAGGTTAATATTTTTAACATGTTTATCGCTGTTCTCAGTTAAGCGTTTTCTTTTTCGAAACCGCGCATAAAGCTAATCAATTCATCAATACCCTCTTCAGGCATCGCATTATATATGCTTGCACGCATCCCGCCGACAGAGCGATGACCTTTTAAAGTTTTAAGCCCACGTACTTCCGCCTGTTCTAAGAACAGTTTATCTAAATTAGCGTCTGCCAGTGTAAAAGGAATATTCATCCATGAGCGACAATCTAACTGTACCGGATTTTGATAAAAATCAGATTGATCAATCGCTGCATACAGTTTGTCAGCTTTGCGCTTATTCACTTCCGCCATCGCCGTCAGCCCACCGCGTTTTTTGATCCAGTCAAACACCAGACCGGCTAAATACCAGGCATAAGTCGGCGGCGTATTTGCCATTGAATCATTGTCAGCAATGTTTTTATAATTAAATACAGTTGGCGTATTATTAATGGTTTTACCCATTAAATCTTTACGCACGATGGCAATGGTTAAACCGGCAGGGCCAATATTTTTTTGCGCCCCCGCATAAATAATTCCGAATTTTGATACATCAATTGGCCGCGACAAAATGGTTGATGATAAATCTGCCACCACGGGTACACCTTGCGTTTCAGATATCCAGTGAAATTCAACACCGCCAATCGTTTCATTTGGGGTGTAATGTAAGTACGCCGCATTTTTATTTAAGTTCCAATCCGAAAAATCAGGGATATTACTAAATTTAGTGTCTTCACTGCTTGCCGCGATATTAACATCGGCAAAACGTTTTGCCTCGGCAATCGCTTTTTTTGACCATGCCCCCGTGTTGACATAATCAACCTGAGTTTTATCCCCCAGTAAATTCATCGGTATCATTGCAAATTGTGCGGATGCACCACCTTGCATAAATAACACCGAATAGTCATCATTTATGCTTAATAGCTCACGAAGATCAGCCTCAGCTTTCTCCGCAATGCCCATGAAAATTTTACCCCGATGGCTCATTTCCATTATCGACATTCCACTGCCATTGAAATCTAACATTTCAGCCTGAGCGTGCTGCAACACTTCCGTTGGTAACATCGCGGGGCCTGCACTAAAATTAAAACAACGTGACATTAACTCACTTCCTTAATTAAATATTTAATATTGCTAGACAGGTATTCTTGCTGGGAGAACGGGGTCTTAGCTTTCAGTCTCGCTTTCTTCTACATACGCTATTCGTTCGATCCCGGATAGATTCTCATCGTCATCCAGGCTAATCAATTTCACACCCTGGGTATTACGTCCCATCACGGAGATCTCATTAACTCGGGTACGAACCAGAGTACCGCCACTGGTAATTAACATAATTTCATCATCATCGTGAACCCGCTCGGCAGCCGTAACCAGACCATTACGATCCGTGGTTTGTATTGAAATAACACCTAAACCACCACGACCATGAATTGGGTAATCGGATACGTTGGTTCTTTTGCCATAGCCATTTTCGGTCGCCGTTAATACAAAACCTTCTTCGGCCAGAATTAACGAAATAACTTTATGTGACTCGGTAAGTTTGATTCCGCGCACACCAACCGCATTACGGCCCATGGCTCTTACATCATTTTCATTAAAACGAATCGCCTTGCCACTGCTGCTAAACAGGATGACATCCTGATTACCCGAAGTCACCTCAACACCAACAAGATGATCCCCTGCACGCATTTCAATAGCAATAATTCCGGAAGAACGCGGCCGTGAAAAATCTTTCAGTGGGGTCTTTTTAATAGTGCCCTGTTGCGTGGCAAAAAACACGAACAGCTCTTCGCTGTACTCTCTTACTGGTAACATCGCACTAATGCGTTCACCTTCGCCAAGCGGTAGCAAATTAACAATGGGCTTCCCGCGAGCGGTGCGTCCAGCTTGCGGTAACTCATATACTTTCAACCAATACACTTTTCCAAAGTTAGAAAAACATAAAATAGTGTCATGGGTATTTACCACAAACAGTTTATCGATAAAGTCTTCTTCTTTTACTGATGTAGCCGCTTTGCCTTTACCGCCACGGCGTTGCGCAGAATAAGACGAAACCGGTTGTGATTTAGCGTAACCTTCATGTGAAAGTGTTACCACCACATCTTCTTCTGTGATCAAATCTTCAATCGTCAGGTCTTCCTGACTGGCAATAATTTCAGTTCGACGCTCGTCACCGTAAAGTTCTTTTATTTCTGTTAGTTCATCACGGATAACCTGCATCAATCGATCACCGGAATTTAAAATGTCTAACAGGTCAGAAATCTTTTCCAGAAAATCTTCATACTCTTTAATTATTTTATCTTGCTCAAGACCGGTCAAACGGTGCAGGCGCATATCCAGGATGGCCTGCGCCTGAGTATCTGAAAGTTTATAGCGGCCATCAATCAACCCAAACTCATCGGACAAGCCTTCGGGGCGAGAATCAATCGTGCCCGCACGTTCTAACATTTGCACGACCACACTTGGTGCCCATGCTGTGTTCATAATCTTTACTTTCGCTTCTGAAGGAGACGCAGCAGACTTTATGAGTTTGATGACTTCATCAATATTCGCCAAAGCAACGGCCTGTCCTTCCAAAATATGCGCACGCTCACGCGCCTTGCGTAGATCATAAACGGTGCGGCGAGTAACCACTTCACGACGGTGGCGAATAAAGGCCTCAAGAATCTGTTTAATATTTAATAACCGTGGCTGCCCATCAACTAATGCAACCATGTTGATGCCAAATACAGTTTGTAGCTGAGTGTGTTGATAAAGGTTATTGATCATAACCTCAGCCTGTTCGCCACGGCGTAATTCGATCACCACGCGCATGCCATCTTTATCCGATTCATCACGCAGACCATTGCCTGAAATGCCTTCTATTTTTTTGTCTTTAACCAGTTCGGCAATACGTTCAATTAATCGGGCCTTATTAACCTGGTAAGGCAGTTCGGTAATAATGATGGTCTGGCGGCCATTTTTGGGATCTTCCTCTATTTCAGTCCGCGCCCGAACATAAATACGACCACGACCAGTCGCATAAGCCTCAGCAATTCCCCTTGCACCATTAATAATGCCTGCAGTCGGAAAATCAGGGCCGGGAATAATTTGCATCATATCGATAATAGATATAGTCGGATTATCAATTAAGGCCATGCAACCATCGATAATCTCCACTAAATTATGCGGTGGAATATTCGTTGCCATGCCCACCGCAATTCCGGCGGAGCCATTTATCAGTAAATTGGGTAATCTCGCCGGAAGAATAACTGGCTCATGTTCACTTTCATCATAGTTGGCGACAAAATCAACCGTTTCACGATCGATGTCTGAAAGTAACTCATGGGCAATCTTGGACATACGCACTTCGGTGTAACGCATGGCCGCAGGCGCATCCCCATCGACCGAACCAAAATTACCCTGGCCATCTACCAGCATGTAGCGTAACGAAAAAGGTTGCGCCATTCGAACAATCGTATCGTAAACCGCAGAGTCACCATGTGGATGATATTTACCGATGACGTCACCCACCACACGAGCTGATTTTTTGTAAGACTTATTCCAGTCATTTCCGAGTTCACGCATTGCGAATAACACGCGCCGGTGTACGGGCTTTAACCCGTCACGAACATCCGGTAAGGCACGCCCAACAATTACCGACATGGCATAGTCCAGATAGGACTGACGCATCTCTTCTTCGATGTTGATCGGTAGGACTTCTTTGGCAAAATCGGTCATAGTGGTTATAAGCTACTTTTTATCAGGCGCACGTAGAGTCTATAAGGGATGAGATTATACCACGCTACTAACCCACTAGGCCAAACATATATTGCGTGAGAATCGGCTTACGGATTGCTAATAGATTTTTAAGACCCGGATTTTTGGGTTTTTTGTATAAACTCTACGATAAATGCCATGAACAGGCCAAAAAAGATTCCCAACACCAAACCTGATACCAGAATTAGGCCGGATTTGGGTTTGATTTTTTCAGCAGCCTGAATCGAACCATCAAGAATAAAAGGCGAAAATTGCGTTTCGGTAAATTTAATCGCCTCAAGTTTTTCCAGTTTTTGTTGTTTATCACGTAGACCGGAGATATAGGGATCATCGGAAGTCCGGTTTTGCAGACTCTCAAGCTCGGCCGTAAGAACTTTAGTTCCGCGCAGGTAACGTGGTACGTTTATATTGCTGGCGGCCACGGTAAGTGAGCTGTTTTCGGTAAGATTAAGCTTTTTAGCAATCGCTAAATCATTTTTAATGATCGCTATTTCATCTTGACGTTTTATAGTTTCCTGTTGCCGTGCCTGTTTGATGTCCAATTTCAATGATTCAATCTCTCGTTCGATTCGGCGCACGCGAGATGCTATCAATTGAGTAATATATTCCTGTCTGGCAAATTCAATGTATTGCTCAAGAACAGTGCTTATATCTTCCAAATTGCTGGAGAAATACTTCACCACAACATGATCACCAACAAAAAAATCATCTTTACCCAGCTCAATAGGATTCCTCACGACTTTACTACTATTATTGTTTTCTTGCGCCTGGAACAAGTTTCGATGGCCATTGACAAAATTATTCCAGCTTCCGTCTTTTAGCAAAACAGTCTGAAATTGGGTGAAGATTTTTTTTGCGGGATTGAGCTTGTCCTTTAATTCTTCACGTACTACCAGTACTGGGTTGCTTCTTGCCAGACCATTTCCAGCAGGTTCAAGATTTTCTTGAGATCGATTGCTTAAGACTAAATCATCTTCGCCCGGTATGATGATTCTAGCGGACACTTGATATATTTTGGGCGCAAACATGACATATAACACGCTAGCAATAACACTCGCGACTAAGATAAGAAGAATAACCCTCTTTTGCTTGACCAAAACAAAATAGAGATCCTGTAAACTGATTTCATCCTGGAAGTGATCTGAATTACGCCGTAATATGTGCCTACGTTCTTCTGTTGAATTAGAATTGTGCATATCAACTTCCTTTTTTATTATTTTATAAATAACAACGTTTGCATGAAATATTACCGTGCAATTATTAACACTACGACATTAATATTTTTATTTTCCCCTGATCCGGTTTTTCAACTATACCACGTTCTGTCACGATTGCATCGATCAGGCTGGCAGGAGTAACATCAAACACAGGATTCCAGGCGCTTACACCTTCGGGCGCAATACGTTGATCAACGAGGTTTAAAAGCTCACCTTCGTCCCGAAATTCAATGGGAATATCATCGCCGGTTTCAGAGGTCATATCAATCGTTGAAGTCGGCGCCGCCACCATCACCTTCACACCATGTTGCCGTGCATTTACGGCCAGACTATAGGTGCCAATCTTATTGGCAACATCGCCGTTTGCCGCAATGCGATCCGAACCCACAATCACCCAATCGATCTTTTCCTGTCGCATTAACATC
>QILH01000160.1 GCA_003233255.1 Gammaproteobacteria bacterium
CAATGTTAAAATTGATCCGGCGTTACGCTCATCAGTTTCCGCTAACGATTACGTGATGATCTATGCGCAACGTGTTACCGGTATGAAAATGCCTTTGGCCATTGTAAAATTACAGGTTAAAGACTTACCCGCAGCGATTACTCTAGATGATAGCCAATCAGCCGGCCCGATGGGTAAATTATCCGATGTGCCACAGGTAAATATAATTGTGCGTATCTCAAAGTCCGGTCAGGCGATAAAACAAAACAGTGATATCGAAGTAAAACAGGGGCCTTATATTACTAATCATGCCGAAGCCATTGAAATCACGATAAAATAAAACCTCTTCAGGCTACTCACGCCGTTACCACATCAGATCATCGGGCACTTTATAATCGGCATACTCATCAGGCTCATCACTCAGCTGGCCTGTCTCATTACAAACAACAACAAAGTAGCTATCGCGTTGCATAATTTTCTGCGCAACTATTTTTGGAATCAGTTCGTAACGCTCATTCAACCTGACTATCGCTAAACGCCCGTCCACAATTTGCTTATGCAGTTCGTCGCTGACGTAAATCCGTTTAATCTTGTTATCCACTTCAAAATTAAAAGCCGTCTCGCCCTCACTGGTATCGATACGATTCATCTCCACCAGCTGCCTAATTTGCCCGGCGATAGCTTTTTTATTATCTAATTCAACCTTTTGACGGTTCAATTCCCGATCACGCTCTTGTTTGTTTCGCGCAGCCTGTTTCACCTGCTGCTTTAGTTCGTCCGCCTCAGTACGGCCACTCTTCGGTTGTTGCCGTGCTTTTTTATATTTTGACTTGTTACTCTTATTCACCTTGTCCTTTGACACCAGACCGGCCTTGAGTAATTGTTCCTGAAAAGGATTTGCCATCGTTCAATCTCCAGAGACTGGGCTAGAACCGTTTAGCCTCAGCTATATAATGTAAGATATGCGAGTATCTTAAATCATTTAATCGCGATACATAAGTTGCACACCCTGTAAAAAATGACGCAAGATCTGATCTTTACATTCACGGTAGTGTTTATGGCCAGGCTTTCTAAAAAAAGCACTCAGTTCGTGTCTGCTAATTCTTACTTCACTCAGTGCCAGAATCTCCAATACGTCCTCGGCCTGTAATTCTAGTGCGATTTTTAATTTCCTGAATACGATATTGTTATTTATTTTTTGCTCTGGTTCAGGTTGCGGCCCGTCTTTTTTACCTCGTCGCTCAATAATAAAACCATTGAGAAAAATGGCCAATTGAGAATCCGTACATTTCTTAAAACCTGGGTCTTCTTCCTTTTTTAGCCACCCGCAGAGCTCATCCCGAGTAACTTCATGATCCGCTAAACCAAATATAGCCATCATCTTCGAATCCTCAAAATCGAAGGTATATCGGATACGGCGCAGTATATCGTTATTATCCATAGTATTTGTTCATTATAAACTGACCCTCACTAACACCATAAAATTATCGAAAGAATAACAGCTCGTCAATCACAATAAGGATGATACTAGCGCATCAATACCCTGAAAACGTTCGCCAGGTTAACCGGATAAATTAAAATTATTCCAAAAAAGCTGCGAGGAGGCTCTTCGACCCGGCTTAACTTAACGGCCTGCATTCATCCCCATATTATAACCCACTTACATCCATATAAACTCTCCTTATTTTTCTCTAACTATCTGTTTCTCTTAAACTTCCCAGGCATGTTGCCGGTAGCATCAGAAACGGGTATCCATCTTTGGCGCGGTGGTTTACTATTTATATATGAACGACAAAACCACACATTTTGGCTATGAAGACGTCTCATGGGACGAAAAACAGGGCAAGGTAGCCGGTGTCTTTCACTCGGTGGCGCAAAAATACGATGTCATGAACGACCTGATGTCGATGGGCGTACATCGACTCTGGAAGCGTTTTACGATTGAACTCAGCGGCGTCCGTGCAGGCCAAAAGGTGCTGGATATTGCCGGTGGTACCGGCGATTTGGCGGCCAAATTCTCACGGCTGGTCGGCAGCGAAGGCCAGGTGGTGCTTGCGGATATTAACGAATCGATGCTCAAGGTTGGGCGTGATCGTCTTGCTGACATGGGCATCGTCAATAACGTACTGTTTGTGCAGGCCAATGCACAGCAACTGCCTTTTCCCGATAATTATTTCGACTGCATCACCATCGCCTTTGGTTTACGTAATGTCACCGACAAAGATGAAGCACTGCGCTCGATGTATCGCGTGCTTAAACCCGGCGGTCAGGCGATGATACTGGAGTTTTCCAAACCCACCGTCAAACCGCTGGCTCCGATCTACGATTTTTACTCATTCAAACTGTTGCCGTTGATGGGGAAACTGATCGCAAATGACGCTGAAAGTTATCAATATCTAGCGGAATCCATTCGCATGCATCCTGATCAGGATGCCCTGAAAGAAATGATGCAACAGGCCGGCTTTATCAATTGCGAGTATCACAACCTCTCTGCTGGCATCGTTGCCTTACACCGAGGTTTTAAGGCCTGAAATTCCGCACTCAAACACCCTTAGCCTATAACGATGCAACTTAAATCCGAATTTATCCAATCTAAAATGGGCTCAGAAATTGTTATAGCCGTCACTGCCGCGATGGAAACGGCCATTAACACCTGTCTAAAGATGGATCCCGATGCGTTGACCCAATTCGCACGTTTCAGTGACAAAGTCATTGCCATTGAGCTGGAGGATACCGGCATCAAGCTGTATTGCCTGCCATCGGCACTCGGTATCTCAATCATGAGCCAGTATCAGGGTGAGGCCGATACCCTGATCTCTGGCCGCCCCCTTTCCATGGCCAAACTGGCGCTGATGAATGACACCCAGGTGATGTTTGATGGTGAGGTAAAAATTACCGGGGATGTGGAACTGGGGCAGAAATTCAAAAAAGCATTGGAGCGCATTGACATAGACTGGGAAGAACATTTATCGCGTGTAACCGGTGATGTCATCGCCCATAAAACCGGACAGGCTATCCGCGAAATGGCCAGCTGGTGGCGCAATAATACTGCTCGCGCTCAAACCAATGGCCGCGAATACCTGCAACAGGAAGCCGATGTTTTACCTGTAGGCGATGAAGCAGAAGACCTCTATCATGGCATTGAGACCCTGCGCGACGATACGGCCCGGATTGAGGCTCGAATCAAACAGCTTGTGAGTAAACACAAAAAAGCGGATTGAACCGATTTCCGACCATTCATCCCATCAATCGATATGTGATCCTGCGATTATAAGGGGTCTACAGGCCAGGGCCCTGACCCGAATGGCACTTACTTAAGCTAAATATTTTCATATATCGCTAACTTAGCTACAACCGTCATTCCCGCGAAGGCGGGAATGACGGCTATGCTGCATTTACACCTTAAGTAAGTGCCATTCGCCCCTGACCCCCTATTCGATTCTCGTCTTTCTACTAACACAGGTGTGAGCGCAGCAGATAATAGCAGGCAACGCGGCCGCTATCAGCGGCAAAGAATTATCATTTCAAGCATGCAATTGTTAGCGTAATCGAGTATCCTTTGCGACCCAAATTCTGCTGAAAAACACTGTTTTTTATGTCAAATAAACGTCCACCTGATTTTACCAAAGACGAAGTCATTTTGATTACGGCAACGCTCAGAGAACGTTACGGCCGCAGCATCGAGGTCGAACAGGCTGATGCTGAAATTCGACTCAGTCCCGCCATTCCCGAACTTACGGAATGCCCCATAGTGTATTGGGAAGTGGATAAATGTCATTTTATAATTGCCCGTGCCGATAAGCATCATTTTATCTGCCATTTTTATTACCGCCTTTACCAGACCTACGGTACTGAGAAAAGACGCTACGACGATCTGTTTGATTGCGTCGTCAGCTTACTCAAATCACAGGCCGAGTATGAAGAGAAAGAACGTAAACAAGATTCCAACCCGTAAAATTTAAACTAACACTTTTAACCATAATTTTAATCATTCGTACAAAAAGCTAAATGGAGTAGGTTCAATGGCCACGAAAAAGAAAGCTAAGAAGAAAGCTGCTAAGAAAAAAGTAGTGAAAAAGAAAGTTACCAGGAAAAAAGGCGCTAAAAAGAAACCCGCGAAGAAAAAAGCCGGCAAGAAAAAACCTGCCAAAAAGAAATCGGCCAAGAAAAAAACCGCGAAACGTAAGAGCAAGCCTAAAGAACCTGTGAAAAATGCCTTCTACGCCCAATCCGGTGGGGTAACGGCGGTCATCAATGCCAGCGCCGCCGGCGTGATTGAAGCCGCACGCAAAAGCAATAAAATGGGTAAAGTCTACGCCGGTCGTAACGGCATCATTGGTGCGTTAACCGAAGACCTGATCGATACCTCAAAAGAATCGATGGCCACCATTAAAGCGCTGCGTTATACGCCTTCCGGCGCCTTCGGTTCCTGCCGTTTTAAGCTGAAATCACTAGAAGAAAATCGTCGTGAATACGAACGTTTAATCGAGGTTTTCAAGGCACATAACATCGGTTACTTCTTTTATAACGGTGGCGGTGACTCGGCGGATACCTGTTACAAGATCTCTAAATTATCTGAAGAAATGGGCTACCCCATACAGGCGATCCACGTTCCCAAAACAGTTGATAACGATCTGCCCATCACCGACAACTGCCCCGGCTTTGGCTCGGTTGCCAAATACGTCGCGGTATCAACCCGTGAAGCATCATTTGATGTAGCCTCAATGTGCAAGACCTCAACCAAAGTCTTTATCGTTGAAGTTATGGGCCGTCACGCAGGCTGGATTGCGGCGGCCGGTGGCCTTGCCTCAACTGACGATACCCCTATCCCAACCATTATCCTGTTCCCGGAAGTTGAGTTCAATCAGGAGAAATTTCTGGCGCGTGTTGATACGTTGGTTAAGAAACACGGTTATTGTTCGGTGGTGGTGTCAGAAGGTGTTCATTACCCTGATGGTCGATTCCTTGCCGAAAGTGGCCTGAAAGATGCGTTTGGTCATAGCCAGTTAGGCGGTGCAGCCACCGTGATCAGCGGCATGATTCAATCTGAGTTAGGTCTGAAAAATCACTGGGCGGTAGCCGATTACCTGCAACGTGCAGCACGTCATATCGCTTCGAAAACCGACGTTGATATGGCCTATGCAATGGGTAAAGCGGCCGTAGCATATGCATTGAAAGGGTTTAACTCGGTGATGCCAACCGTGGATCGTATCTCCAATAAACCCTTCAAATGGAAAGTAGGCATGGCTGACCTGAGCAAGGTGGCCAATGTTGAGAAAATGATGCCGGAAAACTTCATCACCAAGGATGGCTACGGCATTACCAAAGCCTGCCGCACCTATATGGAACCATTAATCAAAGGTGAAGACTACCCACCTTACAAAGATGGTATGCCTAAATATGTGCGCATTAAAGGCGTTGCTGTACCTAAAAAACTCAAAGGTAAATTCGAAATATAATTTCCTTTCAGTAGCAAATTAAAGGGCCGTTTTATACGGCCCTTTTTTATTCTGCGTACTCACTATACGAGAGGATGCGCAATAAATACGATGTCCCCTTGAAAACTACAGCACAAAGTGATTAAACTGCCATGAATTCACCAATAAGTATATTGCAATGACCCTTGATAAAGCTCGTGAAATGCTCCTGATTCAGATCGGATTTGGGGGTGGAGATAGTCGAAGCACGCAAAGACACCATGGTGGTCATTCATCCCCTCGCCGATGATCGTCGCGCCTTACCGATCGAAAAACTCGGCGAACTGATAGAAGCCGATGCTGAATTTTGTCTGGCCATTTCCTACAATCCGGGTTACCAGAGCGTGTTAAAAGATCTCAAACAAAGCACACGCCAACGTTTCGTGGCACTTGAATTTGATTATCCAAAAACCGATGTGGAAACGACGATTGTTGTCAATGAGACCGGCATTGACAAAGACCTCGCCCACAAGCTGGTTAAATTCGCCAGCATGACCCGAAACTTAAAAGGCAATGGCCTGGAGGAAGGCGCAAGCACACGCCTGCTGGTACATGCGGCCAAATTAATTGGCGCCGACATCCCGCCGATCACCGCCTGCCATACCGCCATTGCCCAGGCTCTCACCGATGACGCCGAAATGCTCGCCGCAATTAATGAGTTAAGTGCGTCTTTGTTTTAGACAATTTTAAAGTACTTAAAATTACTATCTCTTTGATAAGACCTAATCATCTACATAATGGTTATTAAAACACAATTAACCGAAAAAGCGATCATCGACTTCCTTGATGAACATCTCGAAGTCGAATTTACCTTTTTGACATCCGAACAACCGGCTGCGGTAATCGCGAAACTGGCTCGACCCGATCAAGATTTTATTCTTGATTGGGTTAGGCGCGTCTGCAGTTTAAATATTCAGCTCGCTTATCAATTTATTACATATATTGTTGATGCCACAACACATATGGATAAAAACATCATCGAAGCCTGGCTCTCGCATGCGATGGACGTCTATGACCAAAAAGGCTTATATGCGGCTCGCGAAGTCATTACGAATGTCGAAAATTTTATCCAGAACTCACATGAACGCAGTGCTGGTGCCGTATTCGATGAACATGTCGGGGTATTAACCCACTTCGCACACGGACTATCCGGTCGCAAGCTAACTCTCGAAGAGGCCGAAATCGCCGGCACCGATTCTGAAACCATATTTTTACCGGCCATTATCGGTAAATTACCCGAGGCACGCGATAATTTTGTAATCTATAAAGCCATGGTGACCTATCACTGGGCACAGGCACGTTACGGTACGTTCCGAGTTCGACTCAGTGAAATTCTGAAAAATCAGGCTCAGCCCGAAGCTTTTTTAAACTTATTTCACGCCCTGGATACATTACGTTTGAACGCCTGCATCCAGCGCGAACTGCCCGGACTGTTTCGTGATATGCAACGCATCGATAAAAAACTTGGAAATACAAAGCCGGATGCGCAATGGCTAAAGCTATCTGATGAATTATCACATCCAGAAAAATCGATTGATGACGTACTCGTCCTCACCCAGCAATATCTGGAAAAAATCACAGCTCCACCCCCGTGTTTTTATCAGGGTGTATTTGACGTTGCTAAAATAGAAGCCTGCATGGCGCTTAGGATTGAAAAAGAAAAAAGCCATTTAAAATCGATCTTACGTAAGATCACAGAAGAGATAAAAGAAAACGAAGAGCTTAAACAAAAAGATCCATCCGAATATCAATACGAAGTCGATAAAAATAAACGGGCCGCTGATAATGAATGGGAGCAACTGGAGGTCACCCTTGACGGTCAACCAATGCCCTTGCCGGAACAAGCCAGGGCTCTGACCACCTCCATCCTTCAGGATCTGGGTGAGATCCCGGAAGAATACCTTACTCCAGCAGGACCCGGCGAATACGACCCCAGTTTTTTCAGGCGCAGGACGAAGATCCGGATGATGTCTGGAAAGGCGCTTATCATGAAGAAGGCGCGTTTCTGTATAACGAATGGGATTTTAAACGCCAGTCTTACCGAAAAAACTGGTGCGCAGTCCGCGAGATGGACATCAAACCCAAACACGATGACTTTGTTGCCGACACCTTGAAAAAATACAGTGGCTACATAAAACATCTGCGTAAAACCTTCGAAGCCATGCGCGATGAAAATAAAAAACTCAAGCGCCAGGCTAACGGTGATGACATTGATATTGATGCGCTGGTCGAAGCACTGGCCGATGCGCGGGATGGCAGCGAGATGTCAGAACGACTGTTCACTCGCACCTATCGCTCCGAGCGCAATATGGCCGTAGTGTTTATGGTTGATATGAGCGGCTCAACCAAAGGCTGGATCAATGACGCTGAACGTGAGTCATTAATCTTGCTGGCCGAAACGCTGGAAACTCTTGGTGACCGCTATGCCATCTATGGTTTCTCTGGCATGGCCCGTAAACGTTGTGAGATTTATCGGATCAAAACCTTTGATGAAAACTACGACGACGAAATCCGCGCCCGTATCAGCGCCATTGAGGCCAAAGACTATACGCGCATGGGGTTTGCGATTCGCCACTTAAGTAAGATATTGAACGATATTGAGGCCAAAACAAGGTTACTCATAACCATCTCAGATGGAAAACCCGATGACTACGACCACTATCGTGGCGAATACGGCATTGAAGACACCCGCCGCGCATTGATCGAAGCCCGCCGCGATGGCATCCATCCTTACTGCATCACCATCGATAAAGAGGGCAAAGACTACCTGCCACATATGTATGGCCCCGCCGCCTACACCGTACTTGATGAAGTGACCCAGTTACCGATGAAAGTGTCGGATATCTATCGGCGCATCACGACCTGATCAAATTCATTCTAAAGGGCTCTTTACCCCGTCCCTTTTTCGCAGTACATAAGTACACACTATCCCTGGCCGACAAGTTTTCTAATATACGTCACCTTGCCACACCAAACTTACGGTTTGAGTACTTGAATATCGCAATATGTTCTTGTTCGGCACTTCTATATTGATGTTTAGATTGCTGACAATTGGACTAAAAAGCTACCCGGCTTTCATTAAGCATCGGCCATCACTTCCCGTAAAGCGGTCAAATTCACTGTCCCGCCAACATACCTGCCTCTAAATCCGAAAAAAAACAATACAAGATTACCATTTGGTAATTTACCGGCAATGTTTAGATGATTTCTATCTCATACAGTAGGGTTCTCTGAAGTGAGCATAAATTAGCTGAGAATAATCAAAATGGTTTAAGTGAAAACCTTACATACTGGTTATTTTTATTCGTTATTAATTTTATCAATACTGCTGAAATTCAGGAGCATATAGAAAGCAAATGTTTGATGCAGTGTATAACAGTAGTTTTAATTTTTACACAAAATTATACAACAGTCGGTATAAGGAAAAATATATGAAGCTCTGGATGTGTAAGAAATGGTTTATTATTCCCATTTATATTTCTATCCTTGGATTACCAACCGTCGCCACCGCTCATTCTAGTGGCCCCGCAGCCGATAATGAAGGCAATATCGAAATCGAACTTTTTAGTACCAGTGACTCAAAGTCGAGTATCGGCAATACACAAGTAGGTACCTCGGGGCTCCTTGTTGAGACTGAATACGAACTAAATAACATGATTTTTTCATTCAATTACGAACGTTGGAATTATAGCTGGTCAAATCCAGAGAATCTTCCTTTTGCTTCCGGCATAACCGGTGACCCCTGGAGTACGTTTAACACGCTGCAATTTGGTTTCGCTTATGAACAGGAATTAAATAATCGATGGGAATTTAATTATTATCTTGAAGCCGAATCTTCTTATGAAAAAGAAACAAGTGGATCCCGTGAATATGAGGCCGGTGTCGATTTTATTTATGAACCCTCTAAAAATTGGACTTATACATTTAATGTCAATTACGAATATTTAGATGCAGAAGGAGGAGAGATTGGAGTAGATGTCGGAATCGAATGGAATCATGACACAAAAGAAGGCTGGTCGGGTGAAATTGAATTGAGTAGTGAATTTCCAGAAATGAGCCTGCGTTATCACTTCACCCAAGCATTTTCGACCTCTATTTTTTATAATGAAAGTGGTACAAACACGATCAGGCTTTCCGACAGTAGCCCTGTGCCCGGCATGCAAGGCGGGTATTTTGAAGACGAGTATAACAGTCTTGGCGTTCAGCTTGATTATGAGTTCACGCCTAAACGTCACCTGTCGTTTAGACTGCAACAAAACTCTGGAAGGACGTTTAATTTTCTTGATAAATCAGGAACAGTTGGAACGGTATACGAATTTGGTGATTCTGTCGAAGCTATGGTTAAATACTCACACGAATTTTAATCTATAATTATAGCGAAATTATCGCTGCAATAGTCCCTATATTTATGGAGTCTCAGATCAGCTCATGAACAAACATCTGGAGTTCAAAATCTCCAACTTCAGTGTTACACCGAGTCGGGATAAACAAACTCCTCGCAACAGCCTGCAATTATCTGAGATTCTCGCCCTGACTCGATTTGAAGCTTCTATCTGCGATCTAAGGCTCACCATTTGATAATGCAGCCAAAAAAGCACAATATTGGTGTTAAACTATACAAAGCAGCGCTAAAAAAGATCATATTTTAAAATTATAAATATGATGCTGATTCCGTACTAAAACTGGATAACTAATGTAATGAGAATCTTACTTATCGAGGACGATCAGGTCATTGCTAACTTTATTGTTAAGGGGCTGAAGGAAGCAGGCTATTGCGTTGACCATGCTCTCGATGGAATCGAAGGATTGGATCTTGCACTCAATAATAGCTACGATATCAACATTGTTGATATTATGCTGCCAAAACTGGATGGCTTGTCGATTATAGAAAGGATGCGTAAACAGAAGATCGACACGCCCGTTATTATCCTCAGCGCTAAACGATCCATTGATGATCGTGTAAAAGGGCTGCGAAGCGGAGGTGATGATTATCTTATTAAGCCATTCTCCTTCAGTGAATTATTAGCGCGCGTACAGGCACATTTACGACGTTCCAGTAACGTTATTGAAACCACCAACTTAACTATTCATGATTTATCCCTTGATTTATTGGCCCGCACCGTCACTCGTGAAGGAAAAAAAATCGATCTGCAACCCAAAGAGTTTACACTTTTGGAATATCTTATGCGTAATGCTGGGCACATCGTCTCAAAAACCATGATTATGGAACGTGTTTGGAATTATAATTTTGACCCACAAACCAATGTTGTAGAAGCGCGCATTAGCAAACTTAGAGAAAAGGTAGACAAGAATTTTAATATCGCTTTAATCCACACAGTACGTGGCCTCGGTTATGTCTTCAAAAAGAACAATGATTCGTCTCCCTAATACCCTGACATTCAGGTTATCCTTCTGGTATACGCTCGTTGTTATCATCTTAATAATGATCGGGTTTAATGCGTCTTATTTTTTACTCAAAAAAACATTGAACCAGAACATAGAAGATGACCTGATTGAGGATATTGGTGAATTTCAAATATTATACCAAAAAGAAGGGCTAAATGGCGTTAAGCGAGAGATAGAACGTGACGTGAAATTGGGTGAGGAGCAAAACCTTTTTTTTCAGTTGTTTGACAAAAATGGTGTTCAGATTTATAGCTCTGATTTGTCTCATTGGAAATTTCTACCTAACAACCAGCATATTATTAAACAAGTATTTTCCACTAAAAAACCTGTTTTACAAACCATACGCATGCAGGGCGCAGAATATAAAGTTAAGACCATTCATGATTTAATTACCCCTGATATTTTATTGTATACAGGGGAATCAATAGAAGAAATACAGGATATAATGTCATTGTTGTCCACCGTATTTATTACCATGCTATTAATAGTCACTCCTATTGCATCCGTTGTCGGTTGGTTAATGGCAGGACATGCCGTCAAAGGTATTAAAGAAGTCAGTCGTATCGCTTCGGAAATAGAAAAAGGGAAGTTAGATCAACGTGTTTCTGTTTCTGCACAAGGGGATGAAATTACGCAACTTGTTAACACTTTTAATGCCATGCTCGACAGGATATGGATCTTGATATCTGAGATGAAAGAAATGACTGATAATATTGCCCACGATCTACGCAGTCCATTGGCGCGCATAAGAGTGACGTCAGAATTGGTATTATCAGATGATAATACCCCTCAGGAATTTAAAACTTCTGCATCGGACACTATAGAGGAGTGTGACCGATTGTTACAAATGATCAATTCCATACTGGATGTTGCTGAGGCCGAGGCAGGTACCTTTCAAATTCCTAAACAAAAGGTGAACGTCTCACAATTAGCTCAAGACGCCTGTGAACTCTTCGAAGCAACGGCCGAACAAAAACACATTACACTCGTTTGTCGTCTGGAAAGTGATTGCCACGTTAACGGCAATATCCAGAATCTGCAACGCATGCTGGCCAATCTTTTGGACAACGCCATTAAATACACATTAAACAATGGCCAGGTGGATGTCGTTTTGGCCTGCTCCAGGCAGAACATCGAAATTACGGTAGTGGATACGGGGATAGGCATTCCAGAAAGCGACCAGGCTCGCGTATTCGATCGTTTTTTTCGTTGTGATCAAAGCCGTACTCATCGAGGCTGCGGTCTGGGTTTAAGTTTTGCCAGAGCCGTTGCACGCTCCCATGGCGGTGATATCAACCTGACTAGTAGTATCGAAAGAGGTAGCTGTTTTACCGTTACGCTGCCCATCCAATAAAAACTGGGATTATTTCTAAATTTTAATCGAAGTGAGCATCTTCACCTTTATGAATGTCAAGTGGCAGATATATAAGCGACAAAAAATGAGCTCATATCAGAATTATATGAAAATATGAATAGATATTGCCCTAACTCAAAGCAGAGCATCTATTTCAATACTAGACAAGTCAGAATTGCGGACTTTTTCAGGATCTTTGTTCAGCTTTTCAAATATAATTGAACCCACGGTTTGAAAGATGTCTATAAATATCAATATAAAATACAATAGAATTTCTTTATGGAATAATAACTCGGTATTGATTCTCCTAACGGAAGAGCGCTCGCAGTTTTTGAACAAACATTATGCTTTCTATAGGAGTTAAAGCATGGATATTTCACAGTTAAATATATTGGCCTGTCCAAAGTGTAAAATACCCACGCAACTAATTGATGGTGAGTATTTATTCTGTACTTGCTGCAAAGAAAAATTTGTCGTTACAAATAATATTCCCGTGTTTATAACTCTATCCAATAGTGCGACACCCAAAAAAAGTGAAATGGACGATCTTATCCAGTATCATTTAGATGAGTTAAAAATTGCACAAGATTCAAATGACCCTCGCAACATTATGCCCATTTTCAAAAAAAATCATATGACGATATTGGATATTGGTTGTGGAGTTGGCCAAACATTGTATGCATCTGAAATTTACAACGATCCCCAGAAACAATTACTCGGTCTAGATATATATTTAGATTTATTGATATATGGTGAAAATCAATACCCAAATATAAAGTTCATCAACGCATCTAGTGAGAATTTACCACTGCAGTCTGAAAAAGTTGATTTGATAATTAGTAGAGTAAGCCTGCCATACACCAATATACCTCAAACAATCAAGGAAATTTCGCGGGTTTTAAAAGCAGACGGGGAAATATGGATTACACTGCATTCTTTTAACGTGGAACTTAAGCATTTGTTAAATTCATGTAAACATTTTGTCTGGAAAGATATGATATTCAGAACATATGTTTTATTGAATGGCTTATATTTTCATTTTTTTGGCAAACTATTTCGGTTCCCATTCAAGAAAAAAATTGAATCTTTTCAGAGCCCTAAGGCCATGACGCGTTTGCTAGAAAAAAATGGCTTTACTGATATAACCATCAAGCAGGGAAAACATTTCTTGATCACTGCAAAAAAAATAAACGGCATCACTCCTGCATGAACACACAACAATAAGTAGTCCTGAGAATAAAATTGGTCTTGAGTCAAGCGTTATTTATAAGTCTGAAATTCATGCCATGATCTAAACCAATGTAATTAACGCATTCCTGAGTTCTACAGTCGTCTTGCTAGTGCACCCTTTTTTATCGACCTGTTCCGTTTATCACCCGCAATACACTCTAATTTTTATATTTTTAACCGCTAAATTTCTGTATTATCTACTCATTATATAATATATATCACCCTGGAGCCTGTATGAGCGACCAACCCATCATTGCCGATAATAAACCGATTCAAGTCAATCTAACGAAGGGCGAGGAGTATTATTTCTGTACTTGTGGCAAATCAAATAGTCAGCCCTTTTGCGATGGTTCGCATACCGGAACCGACTTTAGCCCACAACCCTTTACTGCCGAACAAGATGGCGATGCGTACTTATGCCAATGCAAGCAAACTCTCAATCCACCCTTTTGTGATGGTACGCATGCGCAATTTAGTAATAAACAAGTCGGTAAACCCGCGCCAGCACCCGCCGCTAAAACAAGTGATCAGCCTCTTGCAAAACCAACCAGCGAAGAACCCACGGTTCGTTTTATTCATCAATTGGCGCGAGAAGGACTTTCTAAATTAGGTCATCACGGCCCGATGACCTCAATGGGTGTGCCGCGTCATGAGTTACCGCATTGGGACGATATTCAGATCATGGCTGTACAAATGGCCACCAAACCCCTGCTCGAAGATCAGGCTGTCGGTACAGAACTCGTTATTGGACCGGAGAGCAAAAAACCTTTGGCGCTAAAGATTCCGCTGTTTGTTTCGGACATGAGTTTTGGATCTTTATCCGAAGAAGCTAAAATTGCTCTGGCAACCGGTGCTGAATTATCTGGTACCGGTATATGTTCGGGTGAAGGGGGTATGTTGCCTGAGGAACAGGCGGCAAACTCACGCTATTTTTATGAACTGGCCAGTGCCCAATTTGGTTATAAAGATGAATTGCTTAAAAAAGTTCAGGCTTTTCATTTCAAAGGTGGTCAGGGCGCTAAAACTGGAACCGGCGGACACCTGCCCGGACAAAAAAATATCGGCAAGATTTCACAGGTCCGCGGCATCCAGGAAGGTGAACCCGCGATATCACCCCCCACATTCAAACACCTGAACACGGTAAAAGATTTTAAACGTTTTGCCGATCGTGTCCGTGAACTCACCGGGGGCATCCCGGTCGGCTTTAAGTTAAGCGCCAACCACATTGAACAGGATATTCAATTTGCGCTTGATGCCAGTGCCGATTATATCATTCTGGATGGGCGCGGTGGCGGCACGGGCGCCGCACCGGAAATGTTCCGTAACCATATCAGCGTCCCAACCATACCGGCACTTGCACGCGCTCGCCGCTACCTTGATGAACAAGCTGCGAGTGGTCGTGTCACCTTGATCATTACGGGCGGGTTACGTGTGCCGATCGATTTTGTAAAGGCACTGGCCCTGGGCGCTGATGGTATTGCCTTATCGAATAGTGCCATGCAGGCCATTGGTTGTGTTGCCGCCAGGATGTGTAATACCAATAATTGCCCAGCCGGCATTGCCACCCAAAAAGCAGATTTACGCCAAAAGATTAACGTCCCTCAAGCCGCACAGCAGTTAGCAAATTTTTTCAATGCATCTGTTGAGTTAATGCAGGTTATGGCGCGTGCCTGTGGGCATGATCACTTTGCCAAATTTAATCCTCACGATCTTGCTAGCTGGAATCGTGAGATGGCTTTGCTATCTGGCGTCAATTACTCCGGTTTCAAATTAGAATAATCTCGAATACTATAAAAGATTCGGTAATATCAGATCTTCAAAATATTATGCTAAGTTATTGATCTTTAATTAAATTGGCGATCCACTATACCTTATAGTATATTATTTTCTGTTTTCACCATGCCAGACTGTGCTTAATTTCTGTTCAATCCAGCGTTGAGCAATAATGAATAATAAAGTAAAGGGTCACCATGCTGTATAAGATTTTTCCTTTTTTAACCTGGATACACGAACTCAAAGATCCAAAAATTCTACGCGCCGACATGCTTGCTGGGCTCACGGTAGCGCTGGTGTTAATACCACAATCCATGGCCTATGCCACCCTGGCCGGACTGCCTGAGGTGTATGGTTTATATATCGCATTCGTTCCGGTTTTTATCGCTGCGTTATGGGGTTCGTCTCGACAATTAGGCACCGGCCCAGTGGCCGTTGTTTCTACGATGACGGCCACCACGCTGGCACCCATCGTCATTCTAACCTTGCACCCCGGTTATACTCAGGAACAATTTATGGCCGCGTATATACCGATGGCCATGATGTTAACCTTGTTGGTCGGTCTCTTTCAGTTTTCCCTTGGCCTGTTCCGGCTTGGTGCTATCGTTAACTTTCTATCGCATCCTGTGATTGTCGGCTTCACCAATGCGGCGGCCCTGTTTATTGGCTTAACGCAGATCTCAAAAATATTTGGGGTTGAAATGCCTGGCGGCGCCAGCGATCATTTTTTATCGGTTCGTATCTGGGGCGTAATACAAAATTTAACGGAAACACACATGCCCGGCATTTGCAATCATGATCGGACTGAAAAGATATTTACCTAGATTTCCCGCCGTACTAGTTGCCGTAGTGGCCACGACCCTCGCCAGCTATTTCCTCAATTTTGAGGGTATGGGCGGCAAGGTCGTAGGTACGATACCAGAAGGGTTACCCAGCTTTGAAATGCCTGGATTTAATTACGATGCATTTTCAGGACTCGTGATCGGTGCCATTATTATCGCCATGGTCGGTTTCATGGAAGCCATTTCAATTGCCAAAGCGATGGCCGCTAAAACAAAACACCGTATTGATCCGAACCAGGAGCTAATCGGACAGGGCCTGGCTAATATCTCCGGCAGTTTCTTTCAGTCGTACCCTGCATCGGGTTCTTTCTCTCGCTCAGCGGTAAATCTAAATGCCGGCGCCAAAACGGGGTTTTCTTCGGTGGTTACCGCTACGCTCGTTTTAGTAACTCTGTTATTTTTAACACCTTTACTATACCATCTGCCAAAAGCAACTCTCGCAGCCGTTGTGATCATGGCCGTTTTTGGCCTGATCAATTTAAAATCTATTAGACACATCTGGAAGGCCAACAAACACGATGGGGTTGCCGCTGTTGTCACCTTTCTGGCGACCATCGGCGCTGCACCACAGCTCGATCATGGCATCATGATCGGTGCGGTACTGGCAATTGTTTTATATCTTTATCGAACCATGCATCCTCGTGTTGCGGTATTAGCCCGTTATAAAGATGGTACCCTGCGCGATGTCGAGGTGTATAAAGATTTACCGGTTGACGAAAATATTACCGCAGTCCGTTTTGATGGTTCATTATATTTTGCCAATGTTTCTTACTTTGAAGACGCCATGTTAAAGGCCGTGGCCGATCACCCGGATGTCAAATACCTGCTCGTGGTCGGCGATGCCATCAACCAGATTGATGCATCCGGTGAAGAAGTCTTACATCACCTGGTTGAACGCTTAAACGAAAACCAGATTACGATCGTGTTTAGCGGTTTAAAACGACAGATTCTCGATGTCATGCGTGCAACAAATTTATACGATGAGATCGGCGAACAAAATATCTTTGCCAATGAAGACCAGGCACTTGATTCAATTTATGATTGGTTAGGCCTGGATGCATCAGGTGCAGCCTGTCCTTTAAAGCGCTATTAAAACCCTGAATAGCTCATACGAGCATGAACTGCATTTTATTAACATGTATTTATACCAACTCTGCATTCATCGCTACCTGAAATTAAAGCCAAAACTGTAAATGTCAGTAGTGACGGGCCTCTGATTTTCTATTAAGCTTGCGCTTAATCTATTTTAGATTTTCATCATATAAATTTAAACATGGAAGCTTTCGATGAGTGCCCGTTCTAATTTTATTGAATACGTCATGGAATTACCTGAGCCTGTTGCAGCGATCGAAGGTGGAGTATTTTTTGGCGGTTATGGCATCAAGTCTCAATCCGTTCAATTCTCGATGATTATGGGTAACACCTTGTATTTCGTCGTCGACAATAGCACTCGGCAACAATATATTGATCAAGGCTCTAAACCGTTTTCATACATGACCCAAAAAGGCCAACGACTGGTCAAACGGTATTATCAAGTACCCGCCGACTTACTGGAAAAACAGCAGGCATTATTAGACTGGGCCAGGCAAAGCATTCATATTGCTAAAGCCACTGCTCATAAAAAGAAAATAGCCTAATAACAAACAGCCGATGCCCGAACCTTTAAAAAATCTATATACAAAAACGTTAATCGATAACTTATCGGAGGCTATAGTTAAACACTATACCGACTTTAATTACCGACAATTTAAACGATATGTATTTGATCAGGACTGGCAGCAACGGGAACTCAAACAACGGCTTCGCCATATTACACGCGGACTGCACCAATTTTTACCTGACTCTTACTCGAAGGCGCTAAAGATCCTTAAGCCTGTTTCCAAAAATCTGTCTGGTTTTGAATATATGATTTTCCCTGACTATGTCGAGTTATACGGCATGGATCATTTTGATGAATCGATCGCCGCCCTCGAACACTTTACCCGCTACTCAACATCCGAAATGGCGGTACGCCCTTTTATCATTCAATACCCGAAAAAGATGATGGCACAAATGCTGCGCTGGTCACGCTCAGATAACTATCATGTTCGACGTTTATCCAGCGAGGGTTGTCGGCCCCGCTTACCCTGGGCCATGGCGCTACCGGGATTTAAAAAAGATCCGGCACCGGTTTTAAAAATTCTTGAACGATTGAAGCAGGACGAAAGTGAATACGTGCGCCGTAGTGTCGCTAATAATTTAAATGATATCTCAAAAGACCACCCCAGGTTAGTGTTAAAACTTGCACGCCAATGGCATGGACGACACCCTGATACCGACTGGTTGGTAAAACACGCCTGCCGAACTCTGCTTAAGAAGGGTAACTCCACCGCCATGCGTCTGTTTGGGTTAAAAAAGCCCTCACATGTTACTTTAACAAAATTTAAAGTTGATAAAACAGTCAAGCGAGGCGATTCACTTAGTTTTTCATTTGCATTAACCACTCAGAAAAAATCACTCGGTAAGCTTCGCGTTGAATACGCATTGGGATTCTTGCGTGCAAACGGAACACAATCGGAAAAGGTATTTAAAATTTCAGAAGCCGTTTATCAACATAATGCGCGAACAATCCGTAAAAACCACTCATTCAAACCAATCAGTACACGACGTTATTACCCAGGCAAACACAGCGTTGTCATCATCATCAATGGCCTCGAATTTGCTCGGCGTAATTTTCACCTGAGATAATCTCCATTTAATACTATTTATAAATATTTGCGCTCATATCGCCGGTTCACAGAATCATCCATCCTATATATAATTACGCCTGTAGCGACAGGAAATTTGAATGAAACAAGTACCTAACTATATAAATGGTCTGCATTTCAACAATCTTCGAGGTGATATCTACGGTGGGCTGACCGCAGCCGTAGTTGCCCTGCCATTAGCCCTGGCAATGGGAGTCGCCTCCGGTGCTGGCCCTATTGCCGGTATGTATGGTGCGATATTTGTCGGCTTTTTTGCCGCTCTTTTTGGGGGCACACCTGCCCAGGTGTCAGGCCCCACCGGCCCGATGACCGTGGTGATGGCGGGCATTTTTACCCAGTTCACGGGGTTATTTCCGGGAGACCCAGCTACCGGCGCCGCGCTGGCCTTCACCGTGGTCATGATGGGCGGCCTGTTTCAAATTCTGTTTGGCCTGCTAAAAGTCGGTAAATACATTCAATTAGTCCCTCATCCGGTGGTTTCGGGTTTTATGAGCGGTATCGGGGTCATTATTATCCTGATACAAATTGGGCCCCTGTTGGGTCATGCTCCGACGGCCAGGCCGTTGGCGGCGGCATTGGCGATTCCCGATCATTTCGCCCGTCCACAACAGGCCGCTATACTGTTAGCCATTATCACCCTGGCAATCGTCTATTTAATACCGAAATTCTTACCGAGACTAAACAAGCTCATGCCTTCCCCCCTGCTGGCATTAATCCTGGGCACGGCGGTCTATTTACTCTTTATGGACAATGGCGCGGCTGCAACGCTGGGAACGATTCCATCCGGCCTGCCCGACCCCAGATTACCGACCATCATGCTTGAACACCTGTGGCAAATGATTGTCGCTGCCTTGATACTCGCCGCACTTGGTTCGATTGATTCTCTGCTTACGTCGCTGGTAGCCGACAATGTAACCCGCACCTACCATAAATCTGACCGCGAACTTATTGGCCAGGGGATTGGCAATACCATTGCGGGCCTGTTTGGTGGCTTGCCTGGTGCCGGCGCCACCATGCGCACGGTGGTGAACGTAAAGGCCGGTGGCTTGACCCCTATTTCCGGCGCGCTGCACGCCGTGATCTTGCTCGTCATTGTACTTGGCGCAAGCGGCCTGGCTTCAAATATACCGAATGCCGTGTTAGCTGGAATTCTGGTCAAGGTCGGCACCGACATTATTGACTGGGATTATCTGAAAAAGGTTCACCGCGCACCTCTCGCCGGGGTGGTCATTATGCTGGTCGTATTAATAATGACCGTTTTCATCGATTTAATGATTGCGGTTGGAACCGGCATGGTTATGGCGAGCCTGTTATTCCTGAAACGAATGACCGATCTGCAAATTAACTCGCTGAAGATTACTACTTCAGAACAGTCCGAAATGCCACTGAATGATAATGAAAAAGAAATTATGACCAATGCCGGCGGTCGTATATTGTTGTTCAGCCTGGGGGGACCAATGAGCTTTGGCTCGGCTAAAAACATGGCCAAGATGTTATCCACTTATAAAAATTATGATGTGATGGTAATAGATGTGAGTACGGTGCCGTTAATCGATTATACATCCTGCAAGGCCTTAGCCGAGATCATTACCGATGCCCAGTCCTTGCATCGAAATGTCATGCTGGTTGGGGCAAAGGATAAAGTTCTCGCTACGCTAAAAAAACAACAAGTTTTTCACTTAATTGGATCTGAAAACACTTTTCAGTTACGGGAGTCTGCATTAGCGACCGCATTAGCATCGGTTAAAAATAGCGGTATTATTGAAGCATAAACAATCATCAATAAGGATATTAATGGACTATCAGTTTAAACAGGATTTTAAGGTACGTGACTACGAATGCGACTTACAGGGTGTCGTTAATAACAGCGTTTATCAGAATTATCTCGAGCATACCCGTCACGAATTCTTACTCAATAGCGGTGTAGATTTTGCCGAGCTTACCCTAAATAAAATAAATTTAGTCGTAGTGCGGGCAGAACTGGACTATAAAATACCCCTCGTTAGCGGTGATGCTTTCTGGGTGGGGCTGAATATGCAAAGATTATCCAGAGTTCGTTTTAATTTTTTCCAGTCTATTTATCGCACGG
>QILH01000198.1 GCA_003233255.1 Gammaproteobacteria bacterium
GGGAGGGCAGGACGCCCGGAGCCGCCACCCTCTGCGGCGGCTGACAGGTAGTGAGTCATGCGATATGCATGAAATATGTGTATTTAACGTCGAAATAACATCAAATTGATGTATAATTAACGTACAGTTGATGTGATTAATATGAGGTAAAGCTTATGGCTGGTAAACCCGTTAGATTGTCCCTGACTTTAACTCAGGAGGCAGATGAGATCTTGACCAAAGCAGCTAAGAATATCGCCTATGGCAATAAGAGTGATGTACTACGGCGTGCAATTGCTCTGATATCGGTGGTGGAAGAGGCCAAGGCCAAGAATGAAGATCTGGCTATTGTTGATTCTGAAGGTCAGGTGGTTTCAAAAATTATCGGACTTTAATATGACAACAAAAACCGGAAAAGGACAACCGAATACTGAGATGGCAAACGTGGACAAGGGCGTTGAGGTTCGTGAGATCGATCTGGAACAGATTGCCGAGGAACAAAATGCGGGCAATAAAAACGATATCAGCCCGAAAGATAAATTAAAATTTGCCCAGCGAGTGTTGATGGCGATTTTTATCCTGGCCGTCCTCGCCGGGATTGCGCGAATATGGGCAAGCAATCCAGCGGGCAGTGATATTTTCAATGCAGCGACAACCTTGCTGTTGCCGGTCGTGACCCTGGTCCTGGGCTTCTATTTTGGTCGAAGTGAAAATAGCGACATAAGCAATTCAAATGGGGATTAAATAACTCGCTATTTAGAGTTTCCAATAAGAAAAGGCGGATCATTTATAATGATCCGCCTTTTTTAGGCTGGGTAAAATATCAGGTAGATTTTAAAGCTGAAACAGTCTTTATTGTCATGCTTTTAGCCTGTTTAGCAATTAAAGTTACCGTGAATCGTAACTCGATTTGAGCGGCCATTCTCACCAGGAAAATCATCGAACATAGCCTCAAGTATTTCATCAAATACTTCGGAAATCTGACTACAGCTGCCGGAACTTTTTGCCCGAGATTCCAGTAAGACTTCCGGGGTACCCTGACGAAGACTCTTTGCCTTTACGATATCCATGGCAATCGCACGAGTATAGGTGGTGTATGAACTGGTAGTGCTACCGACCACGCCATAGGTTGGCATGGAATAAGTCGAGCCGGAGTACGATGTGCTATAGCCACCACTGGAGACTGTGCCTGAATTATATGTGGTGCCACCCCCGGTTTGTCCGAATATGGGGGTTGTTTCAACTGAATTTTTACCGTTATCTATCCCGTAAGAAATAAGCGCAATATATTGCGCCTCGGCTGGATTTTTCACCGGCACAAAACCCAATTTACCCAGATGTTTTTCAAAAACAGATTTGTAATGTTCAAATTCCAGCGACGAACTGGTCTGTTTTTTTGCAGAAACGACTGAAATGGTTCCCTTATTTTGATATTCAGGTTTATAAAAATTGGTGGTGTTGGTTACCACGCGTGATGCACAGCCCGCCATGGTCAGGCTAAGCAGGCTTGCGGACAATAATAAAATTTTACGTATGTACATGGGTTTTCTCCCGTTTTAATAATGAAAGGGGACTGCATCAATCATGCGATGAAGACAAATTAAGCATTAAATGCGTCATATCCAGTAAGGCGACACAAAAGATGAAATCACCTCATGAATATGAGAAAAAATAAGCTTTTTGTAAGAATAAGTGTGTTGCACTCTTTAGATATATGCATATTGTGAGATGAGGATGGTCTACGAATGCGAAACAGGGGTTTCGGTTTGATGAGGCCAGCGTCCATTGCCGATACTTTATCTGTTGAATATAACCTCGATTAATAGCCTCAGACTGCATCTTTAATAGTCAACTTACATGGGAAGCCGTATACTCCGTGACCAACTTAGGATGTTTGGAAATCCAGATAGACCATATTGGAGCAAGGCCTGACTCAATGATTAATGTTTTACTGGCAGATGACCATGATTTGGTTCGCATGGGTATGCGACGCTTACTTGAAAGCGTGGATGGGCTTTGTGTGGCGGCCGAAGCGACCACAGGCGAAGAGGCGGTAACCGTATGCCGCGAACAGGATATCCATGTTGTGCTGATGGATATCAATATGCCCGGTATGGGCGGTCTGGAAGCGACCAGAAAGATTCTACAGCGTAATGATTCCACCAAGATCATTGTGGTGACCATGAGTGATGACGGGATTGTGGCGCAACGTATTTTGAAATTGGGTGCCGCTGGCTATGTCACCAAAGGCTGCAAAATCAAGGAAATTGTGCACGCCATACATGAAGTCGTTGCTAATCGACGCTACATCACCCCTGAAGTTGCGCAACAACTGGCATTAGCGGGTACCAATTCACAATCGCAACAATCGTCCTTTCATGAGTTGTCGGAACGCGAACTGCAAGTCATGATGATGATCCTTGATGGAAAGAAAACCAATGAAATCTCGGACAGCTTATGCCTGAGTCCAAAAACCATCAGCACCTACCGCACTCGCCTGTATACCAAGCTGGATATTCAATCTGATGTGGAACTAACCCGCTTAGCAATTAACCATGGTATCATCCTGACAAACGATTAATACCTTATTACATGTCGTTAAGAGCAGGATTATGACCCAGGCCACGTTTGATATAAATTGCACCCGCTGCCCACGACTAGCGAAACACCTTAGTGAAGTAAAAAAAGAATTTCCCGATTATCATTCGCGACCGGTTGAGCAATTTGGTGTTGTCCATCCGAAATTATTGGTCGTAGGTCTGGCGCCAGGTAAACACGGTGCGAATGCAACCGGTCGTCCTTTTACCGGAGACCATGCCGGTATAATCCTCTACGAGACATTGCACAAATTCGGATTCAGCAACAAACCGGTATCCGTTTCTGTCGATGACGGTTTAAAATTAAAACAGTGTCGTATAACCAATTCAGTAAAATGCCTGCCGCCTGAGAACAAGCCTGTTGGCAGTGAAATAAAAAACTGTAATTCATTTCTGGCAGCAGAACTGGCGACCTTAAAAAAAGGAACTTGCATATTGATTTTAGGCGGAGTTGCACACAACTCGGTGTTAAGTGCTCTAGGCTTAAGAAAAAAAGACTATCCTTTTGGTCATGATCATAAATATAAATTACCGAACGGTCTTGTTTTATTCACCTCTTACCACTGCAGTCGTTACAACACCCAGACTAAGCGCTTGACCGAGGCCACGTTTCACAAGGTGTTTAAGGCGATACGCAAACACATCGATAGTTAATATCTAAAATGGTTGAAGAAACCAGAACCTGTTCCGAAATTATTAATGAGATTCTCATGTCTCTATCCAGTTTGCCCGGTGTGTATCGGATGTATAATGATCGAAATGAAATCATATATATCGGTAAAGCAAAAAATCTAAAGAAACGTGTCTCCAGTTACTTTCAAAAAAACAACAAAGATCTTAAAACGCATTCCTTAGTTAAAAACGTTACTAATATAGAAACAATCATTACTCATACTGAAGGTGAGGCGCTGCTGCTCGAAAATAATCTCATCAAAGAACATAAACCCCGATATAATATTTTATATCGAGATGACAAAAGTTACCCCTATATTTATTTAACGACTGAACATGATTTCCCAATGCTTACGATTCATCGTGGTGCGCGCAAGGGCAAAGGAACCTATTTTGGCCCCTATCCCAGTGCCGGCGCGGTGAGGGAAGCACTAAACTATCTGCAAAAGCTATTCACTATTCGCCAGTGTTCCGATTCATTTTATAAAAATCGATCGCGCGCCTGTCTTCAATACCAGATCAAACGTTGTTCAGCCCCTTGTGTCGGTCTGGTTTCTAAAGAGGATTATGCCAGAGAAGTGCAAGAGGCGGTTATGTTCCTGGAGGGGCAAAGTTCTGATCTAATCTCCGCACTGGTTACACAAATGGAAACCGCCGCGAGGACATTGGATTATGAGCTGGCGGCACTGTTGCGTGATCGTATTGCTAAACTTAGGACGATACAGGAGAAACAATACATAAGCGGTGACGAAGGCGATTATGATGTCATCGCAGCAGCAACAGAGGCTGAGGTAGGTTGCGTGCAATTATTTAAAATCCGTAATGGACAGAACCTGGGGAATAAAGCCTATTACCCTAAAAAAATCGCTCGTCAAAATACATCAGACTTGATTCATGCCTTTATCGCTCAATATTATCTGGCTTCTGGTTCTGGCCGCTTAACGGATTTTCCAACGACAATATTAATTGCCGGCAAGATCGATGATATAGATTTGTTCGAAAAAATATTCTCAGAACAAAACACCAAAAACATTGCAATAAAATATAACGTGCGTGGTTCACGTTTGAAATGGCTAAGCATGGCAAAACAAAACGCACAACTGGCGGTTACCTCTCGAATTGCTACTCATGCTTCTTTATTTTCGAGGTTTGAAAAATTACAAGAGGTCTTTAAGCTGGATGAGATACCTTCCCGGCTTGAATGTTTTGATATTAGTCATTCAATGGGGGAGGCCACGGTGGCATCCTGTGTTGTGTTCAATCATGAAGGCCCGAATAAATCGGATTATCGCCGATATAACATCAAAAATATAACACCAGGTGATGACTATGCAGCAATGGAGCAGGCGCTCATGCGTCGTTACAGAAGAAAGCAGGATGATGACATAAAGTTACCTGATATCCTGTTTATTGATGGCGGTAAAGGGCAATTGAGCCGGGCAAAACGGGTGGTAGAAGAACTGCAATTGACGCATATTTTGTTAGTGGGCGTTGCCAAAGGGCCATCTCGAAAACCAGGGCGGGAAAACTTAATCGTGGCCGGTGGCTTGTCCGATGAAGATACGGAGTTTATACTGCCCTCAGATTCTCCTGCCTTGCATTTAATTCAGCAAATAAGAGATGAGGCACATCGTTTTGCGATCAGCGGGCATCGCAATCAACGCAAAAAAGCTCGTTCCAGATCGGCACTAGAGGATATCGAAGGCCTGGGCCCAAAACGTAGACAGAGTTTACTAACCCAGTTTGGTGGGTTGCGCGAAGTGGCAAAAGCGGGAATCGATGATTTAAGCCGTGTATCGGGAATCAGCAAACAATTAGCAAAGAAAATATATGATCGTTTTCATTCGGACTCTTAGATAAGCATATGGTAGGCATTCCACTCACAATTCCCAATATCATCACCTTGTCTCGTATCGTATTGATCCCTGTTTTTGTGCTGGCCTTCATTATTCCAGACTATCCATATCAGCACATCGTACTGGTTTCGATATTTTTCCTGGCCAGTATAAGCGACTGGATCGATGGATACCTGGCAAGAAAACTGAAGCAGGAATCGGCTTTTGGAGCTTTTCTCGACCCGGTTGCCGATAAATTGATGGTCACTACGGCGATGGTTTTACTGGTCTATAAGTATCATGACCTTTACATCGTACTTCCCGCACTGGTTATCGTCGGACGTGAACTGGCCATTTCAGCCTTGCGCGAATGGATGGCCAATCTCGGCGCGCAGGCAAAAGTAAAAGTCCATTTTATTGGCAAGCTAAAAACGGTGAGCCAACTCTGGGCGATCGGTTTTCTACTTTACGATCAACCTATAGGTGGTTTTGAACCCACCGTAGTGGGTTATATTTTATTATACATAGCGACCGTGTTAACCCTGTGGTCAATGGTGGTGTATTTAATGGCCGCCTGGCCAAGCATGATGGGAAAAGAAAAACCTTAGTGTTTTCAGGCATAGCGCTTGACTCTGGACGGCTCCTGATTACAATACGCCTTCCACGCGGGAATAGCTCAGTTGGTAGAGCACAACCTTGCCAAGGTTGGGGTCGCGAGTTCGAATCTCGTTTCCCGCTCAATTCTTTTCTTTAGTCGGTCATTCCGGGCTTAATCACTGCCATTGAGCTTCACCTTGTGTATATTGCTTGCCAACTGGGGGGTAAAATAGGGTAGAATAGCGCCCGTTTTGACGGTCAGTAATCGTTTGAAATCAGGTGCTTAACACTGATTTATTGACGCCTGAAAAGAGCGGTTGAGAGCCGCTATCAGGCACTCAGGAACAAAAGCCTGGTGAGACTGATATAAATTAAGATCAGGCTTGAAATAAGCAGTGGCTGGGTGGCAGAATGGCTATGCACCGGATTGCAAATCCGTGTACCTCGGTTCGACTCCGGGCCCAGCCTCCATTTAGATTCACAACTAAGTCATCTTGCCCGGGTGGCGAAATTGGTAGACGCAAGGGACTTAAAATCCCTCGGTGGCAACACCGTGCCGGTTCGATTCCGGCCCCGGGCACCATCTTCTAAAATTGAGCGTATTAAAGTTAATTCCCATCAGGAAGTGCCGTTAAGAACTAAACTCCTGCCATTTACTGCGATTCTGCTGTTTTGTCGGATTATGTCTTGCTATTGTTTCTAACTTAGTTGTTGGTTAAATATTATAGATAAAAGAAATGTAAACAAAGAGTTATGGAACATTTTGAATGTTAAATCGAGAACGGTTTTTTTTCGGCTCTAAAGTGGTTAATATTTTTATTGTTTATTAAACTTTGTTTGCTACGAAAGAACGTTCACATGCAGTATTATTAAACTATTACAGACCAGGTAAGCAAAACGTGTACTACGACTACTTTAAACTGAAAGAACACCCATTCCGCCTCACGTGCGAAACAAAGTTCTTTTACCTCAGTCCTGAGCATACTCATGCCAATGCGATGATGGAATTTGCCCTGATTAAACGTCAGGGATTGATGCTGTTAACGGGCGAGGTGGGTTCCGGTAAAACCATGTTGATCCAGCATTTTCTCACCCGGATTGACGAAAATTATAAAGTGATACGCTTGAGCCAAACGCAGTTATCGGATGTTGAATTATTTCAGCTGATCTTGCTTGAGCTGGATGAGACTGCAAATACCAAGGAAAGTATTTCTTTTTTGCAAAAAAAGATTGTTGAGCGTATTGAAGCACTGCATAAAGAAAAAAAACACACCATTATCATTATCGATGAAGCCCAAAATCTGGTTATAGATTCTTTGATTCGCTTATTCGAAGTATCACAAAAAAGAATCGATAATGAAAAAATTACAACGGTTTATTTAGTTGGACAAAATAAGTTGAGAAATACGCTGGATGATCCTGCTGTGAGTGAATTCATCTCAACTATAAATACTAAATATCATATAGGATCGCTCGCACTCAAAGACATTCGCAAATATATTTTACACCGGCTCGCGGTAGCCGGAGGCCATAAAAACGTGAACATCGATAATGATATCTATACAGTCATTGAAACCTACACCGGTGGGCGACCTCGCTTAATCAATGTGCTGGTTGATCATGTATTAACTTATTCCTTTTTAGAAGATATACGCAAAATCACCACCAAGGTGGTGGATTCAGCGATAAAAGATCTTCAGTGGGAGCCTTTTGGCGTTAAATACAGTGAAGAGAAGCCAAAGAGCAAGAAGACGTTTAAAGAAGAGCGCCGCCAATCTTATAAAGTTATTATAAGAACTGATAATAAAATACAGGGTGAATATTTTATTCGAAAGAAACGAATCACCATTGGTCGTCATCGTGAAAACGATTTAAGAATCGATGATCCGCTAATCAGTCGTCAGCATGCACAAATAATTCAACAAGGACGAACCGTCTATTTAAGAGATTTAAATAGCACCAACGGAACCTATGTGGGTTCTAAGCGTGTTGATATAGCACCTTTAGAGGTTGGCACGGTTATTCAGGTGGGTAATTGTGAATTGACGTTTACTCGTAGCACTAAAAACGCGCCCTCAATGTCTAATTCGACCAGCTCCGATGTTGTGGATTTGGCCGCCACACGACACTAAGTACCATGATTATTTTTGACCTGGTATGCGAGTACGACCATAGCTTCGAGGGCTGGTTTAAGAATGGCGATGAATTCAATTCACAGCAATCGTCGGGTTTGCTGACATGTCCTGTTTGTGACTCCGAAAATGTGGTTAAAGTACCCAGCGCAACCAATATTAACTTTGGCAAACAAAGGGATAGTAACCGGACGGATTCAGATAAACACATCGTTAATCAACATCAGCAAATGGCAATGGCGCAGCAAGTATCCAATTTTATCGAGAAAAATTTTGACAACGTGGGGGAACAGTTTTCAGAAACAGCACGAAAAATTCATTATGGTGAAGAAGCTGAACGAAATATTCGAGGTACAGCCAGTCAAGAACAAACACAGGAACTTATGGAGGAGGGGATTGACGTGCTCCCGATTAACCTTAAGAAAGATTTTAAACCGAATTGAATGATCCAGGATGAGCAACCATACCAATAGCCAAATATAATGTTTATGCCCATTAATTCAATTTAGGTAAACCACCACCTCCGGACGGGGCGGTGAGACCCAAAAGGCTCTGTCGTTCCGTTGTGCAGAGAAGATAATGGCCTCTTTTTTGAACCGGAAATTCTAATAGGAGGCCATTATGAGAGAAAGGCAAAGCCAGGCCCATGTTAAACATTATTGCGAAGATTATATCGTATTTGTACCTAAATACAGAAGCAAATCGATTTATGGGACATTACGGAAAGATATCAGCGGCATTTTGCGAGCGTTATTGCCGCCAGCAAGGGGCTGGAGTTGATAGAAGGCTATTTGATTAGTCATCATTAGAAAACCAAACCTATCGCGTTTTTAGAGCCACATTGATAATTCGCCTCGTTTCCAGTACTATATAGCGGTATTGGCTACCATTTGTTGATACTCACTGCTATTTACTGGCACTTGCCTTTGTCTACAAAAATGCCTTCTTTGGGAGAGGTCGGATAGGAACCCGATAGATGGCTTACCCTCGATGAATTGGCTGGATACTTGAAGCTTAATCGCAGCAACTTGTACCGAATGGCACAGGATGGGGAGATCCAGGCATCCCAGTGGCGGTTTGATCGCCATGAGATCGACGAGTGAATGAAAAGCGAATGATCAAACCTTCTCGATAATGACTGTCGTGATGGGAAAGTGAACACTGACAGCACCGAAAGAACGTTGCCCCAACTACAGTCGCGGGCACCCAAATTCTCAGCTGCGATTTTGCCCTATATGTGATTTCACCTTATATACGACAAAGTGGTGAATAAGAATATTCCCGCTGCGACACGCCTGTAATGAGGAAAGTCATGTCCAGAAACGATGTAAAAAGCTCGTATTGCGTGGATTGTGGCAAACAACTTCAGTGTCGTGATGGCCTGATGTTCGTCAATAAGGCGTCGAAAATGGATAGTTACCTGATGGGGGTTGGAAAAAATATAAACAGCGGATCAGAAACACGATTGGGTCGGATTTTGATTAGTATGTCAGCCCGATGGACAGCAAATCAACCGACGAATGATGGCTAAAATTGTGCCAAAGGATATCGACGCGAACAATGGCGTTTTTCCAAAAAAATCATTCATTCAACGTAAATAGACAATAAGGAGACATGAAACAGAGATGAATAAATATTTATTATTTACACCTGGCCCGGTCAATGTGGCAGAAAACGTACGCAGGGCCATCTGTAAAGATGATATTTGTCATCGAGAATCCGATTTTGACGACTTGCTGCAACGCGTCGAAACTAAATTGCTGAAACTCTTTGAGATAAAAAATAGTGTGGATTATCGAGCGGTGGTGATCACCGGTTCTGGTACCGCCGCAAACGAATCGATGCTTTCTTCAGTTGTTGGCCATAAACGAATTTTAATTTTATCCAACGGTGAATTTGGCGATCGGCTGTACAATATTTCAAAGGTACATAACAAGAACACAACCGTGTTGCAATATAGTTGGGGAGAACGCTTTGATCTGGAAACCATTAAAGCCTATCTGACGACACACGAAATTGATATCGTCGCGATGGTTCATCATGAAACAAGCTCGGGAATGCTGAATCCGCTGGAAAAAATCGGCACGCTATGCAAAGAACACAAGGCAATGTTTATTGTAGACTGCGTGAGCAGCGCCGGTGCCGAGGTGATCGATATGGAAAAATGTCATATCGCCTTTTGTTCAAGTTCAAGTTCAAAGGCGATTTGTTCTTATCCCGGATTATCCTTTGTTGTTGGAAAAACAAATGAATTTGAACGCTTACGAGACCTTCCGGTTAAAACCGCCTATCTAAACTTGTACGCATTTTACGAGTTCATCAAAAACTTTTCGCAGACGCCGAATACCCCGGCCGTTCATTTGTTTTATGCATTAGAGCAAGCGCTGGACAATATACTCAATAAGGGGATCGCCCATCACTACTCAGTACTTCAAGACAAAGCGAAGATCTTAAGAGACGGTATGTCAAATTTAGGCTTGACGTTCCTGATGGAAGAAAAAGATATGTGTTCCGTTTTAACCACGGTTTATCTGCCCACACATATAGATACGACTCTTTTTCGTCAAAAGCTGCGTGAAAAATCGATTATTATTTATGAAGGGAAGGGCCGCTTTAAGAATAAAGTATTTCAAGTCGGCAATATCGGTGAATTGTCGTTTGCGGACATCCAGTTCTTTCTGGATTCACTGGAAAATGTCTTGCAGAGCTTCGGTAATGGTAAAGTAAAAATAATTCCTTTTACCCTGGGCGGGGGACGCAAATCGATGATCGTTTATGTCGACGGGGATACAAAGAGTCGGGAACTGGCGACGGCAAGCTAAATATAAATGAATAACTCACTGCTGTTCGCCCCGAACCCAATCTCAGGATAATGCGCGCACTATGAGCGATAGCACGCCGACACAAAAAAATGTGATCGAACCTCCTTATTTTAGCAATTGGGCTGATTTGTTTTTCCCGCCCATCGCAAACAGGCTGTTGCCTTTCGTTTCGAAATTTAAATGGATTACCCCAAATGTCGTGACGCTGTTTTCGTTCTTTTTATATGTGTTGGGATGTTTATTTATCTTTATTGATATTCCTGGGCATCTAATTTTTACCGCCATTCTTTTACCGCTGGCTTACATAGGCGATTGTTTGGATGGTCAGTTAGCGCGAACTAAAAAGTTGTCTTCTGACCTGGGTAACTACCTGGATAAAGTGGTTGATGTTTTAAAAATATACATTATCACCATAAGCCTTGCCTATGGCGCCTATCTGACAACGAGTGAGGTGATCTATATTTTCCTTGGCTTTACCGCCTGTTTTTTCTTTAATTTCAGATATTACCTAAAACTTGAGACTATCTTTAGCCAATTTAACCAGGATTCTCAATATCTGGATAAATGCCGCGAAAGAAAAAACGCACTATACCGTTCAAAGAAAGCAGAGTATGAACAACTCTCAGGTAGTCTTTCAGGGAAACTAAAATTAGCCTGGCTAAAACACCGAAGTATTTTTTGGGTTGATGAGGCCGAGTTCGTTGTTTTTACCAGCATCGGTGCCGTGCTTAATCAAATTGAGCTGGTTTTATGGGTACTGGCGATCAGCCAGTTTTTAATCGCTTTCTGGAGATTATTTGAACGAGGTTATCAAACACATAAAGCAAAAGATCAGCTGCTTGATCCCATGAGAAAATAAAGGCGGAAATGAAAAACAAGGTGCAAGTAAATACATGAAAGCGATTATATTGGCTGCCGGTGTCGGTTCCAGAATCCGGCCCCTCACGGATAGCTGCCCCAAAAGCCTGCTAAAAGTAGGCGGTAAAACCATTCTTGAGATGATGCTGTCGCATATCCAGGATTGCGGCATCAATGACGTTATATTTGTACTGGGGTATCGGCAAGATCAGATAAAAGAGTATGTCATAACAAACTTTCCCGACTTAAAGACTCAGTTTGTTACCAATGAACGCTACGCCGAGACCAACACTGGGTTTTCTCTTATGTTGGCCAAAGATTTGATTAAAGAATCCGTTTTTATTAAGTTTGATGCGGACGTGGTGTTTGATAAAGAAATTCTAAAAAAACTAATTGAATGTGAATCCCCGAATTGTTTGTGCATTGACAAGAATATCGATCTTGATGCGGAAGAGATTAAAGTCGTTGTTGAGGATGGTAATCGGGTAGTGAAAGCCAGTAAAACAGTCAAACCGAGCGAGGCCGTAGGTGAGTCAATCGGTATTGAAAAAATCAGCCGGGAAACCGCCCAGCTATTGTTCGCTGAGCTAGAAACCATGATGGAAGACGAACGAAACCATCAGGAGTACTACGAAGGCGCGTATGAGCGATTAATCCAAACCAACGTCCCGTTTTACGCTTTGGATATTACCGGATTAAAATGGACCGAAATTGACACAAAAGAAGATTTTGATGCGGCCAAGAAGATATTTAGCGAGGAAACTTAAGTTTACTTAGCTCCAGGATAGAGTATTACATATGCAGACTCTATTTAACATATATGTACACAAACTAATGTTAGCGCGTGTTATGTATGAGTCGGATCATAATGGACATGTCCATTATGTGTTTATTTTACAAGTTTATCATTAAATGTATATCAGCCACGCATAAATCGCCATCGTATAGAAAGCAACATTAACGTGATAAATATAATATTAAAAAATGATTGGATTGTTGAAGCCCAGATCACGTAGCGGTAATTACTTTTTTTTATAACCCCTTTCAATGTTTCGTTTTTTTTGTGCGC